>JAZNOK010000084.1:0-18070 GCA_045580775.1 Eubacteriales bacterium | reverse complement strand
AGACGGTACACCTGATACAGCTACTCAGCTAGGTATGTTTATGACCGATCCGACATGGACGCTTACCTTCGAGGGTAACGTGATCTTCAGAGATATTGTTATCATCAACCGTCAGAATGCAACGTCTCTTGCGAGCAAGATTCCTACCATTTACAATGTAAAGGGTAAGCTCGTCATTGAAGATTCCGTTGAGTTTGCCTCTGTATCTGAGGGTGGATCTTACATCCTCAACGTTGAAGAGGGCGGAGTAGCATTTGTTGATGCTCTCGGTTTTGGTAAGTATACCGGTAAAGGTACTCTCGTTATCGGAAATAACATTATCAACCAAGTAAAGAAAGCTGATTTTCCCGATTTTGAAGGAAGGATCATTGATGAGAACGGTGATGAGATCTTCCCGAAGACTGCTCCTGAGTTTAGTTCGGATACTGTCATTTATGTTGCTCATGACCATCAGAATGATGCAGGACTGACCGTTACTCCTTCAAAGGACGGAGGAGACACACCTACAACACCTATTAAAACAAGCGATGATTGGGCAACAACATCTCTCTATACAAAGGCAGCTAACGGAGCAAAGATCGTTATAGTCGGCAAGTTCTATGCTCACAACAATTACATTTTCCCCGAGACATCTGCTCCAATCATGATTACAGGTGTGGATGGGGATACAAGCTACATTTCAAGAAATGAAGACGGCACACTTCTCTTTATCAACGAAAGTGGAGGTAACGCAGGTCAGTTCGGTATGTTCATTGTAAGAAACGGTTACAGCGTAACCTTTGATGGCGATGTAATATTCGATAACACTGCTATACTCTCACGTGTAGGATCTACACATACCGAGGCGGATATTCCTACCATCATTGTTAACAAGAGCATGACGATAACCAATACTGTTGAGTTTGCAGTTATGAGAGGAAACGTCAGCTATAATGTAGTTGTAAACGACGGTGCTTATCTCTATCTCGACTCACTTGGCTTTGAGAATTATGCAGGAAAAGGCACCATCGTTGTTGGTGATACTATCAAAGCAAACGTAACCGCACAGATGTTCGATGGCTTTGAGGGCAGAATAGTTGACAAACTCGGAAACGACATTTTCACTGACGAAACCGCTTCTACGACCGGCACATCAGGTGATTGTACATACAGCTATAACTGGCTTACCCAGACTCTTACCGTCAGCGGTAACGGTGCTCCTGCATCTACAGGACTTGTGCGTGCACGTTTTGCAAAGTATGTTGTCTTCGAGGAAGGTGTAACAGCTATTCCTGACAACTTCTGCTTTAACAATACCAATCTCGTTTCTGTAACGCTTGCATCTACAATTACTTCTATCGGCAGGTATGCATTCGGTAATACTACCAATCTGACTACCGTAAACATTCCCGAGAACAGCCAGGTTGCTTCTATCGGCTTTAAGGCATTCCTCTTCTCGGGTATAACCTCCATCAGCTTCAATGATAATCTTAAGACTATTGACGGTTACGCATTCAGAGGTTGTCAGGAGCTTGTGACTGTAAATCTCGGTAACACTATCGAGTCTATTGGCGAGTATGCATTCGGTTATACGACCAATCTTGAGAGCTTTACCTTTAACGGTACTCTTACTTCTATTGCAGACAATACCTTTATTAATGCAAAAGCACTCGCATCTATCGTTATTCCCGATACGGTTACCGTTATCGGTACTAAGGCGTTCATGAATGCACAGAAGCTTTGTACTGTCGATTTCTCTGAAGCTATCACCACTATCAACAGCGATGCATTCAAGGATACGGGACTTACAGGCGAGGTTACTCTCCCTGCTTCTGTGACGACTATCGGTGACAGAGTATTCTACAGATGTCTTGCTCTTACAAAGGTAAATCTCTCTGAGAATCTTACCTCTATGGGAACTTACGTATTCGGACTTTCGTCTGTTACTAGTGCTTCCTTCCCGGCAGGTATCAATACCATTCCTGCAAAGACTTTCTACAAGGCTGAGTCTCTTGTCAGTGTTGAGATAGGATCAAATATTACTGAGATCGATTCCTATGCTTTCGCTGCATCCGGTATAACTACAGTTGTTATTCCCGAGACCTGCACGACACTCGGCAACGGTCTGTTCTGGTCATGTGCAAATCTTACTAATGCAACAGTAAATGCATCTATAACCGCACTCCCCTCTAAGACATTCTTTAACTGCTCGGCCCTTACTACGGTGGCATTCCCCGAGAACACTACTGTTACGGAGATCGCAGACCACGTATTCTACGGATGTGCGGCTCTTAGTGCTATTGATCTCCCTGATGCTTTGGCATCTCTTGGTGCTTACAGTTTCTCACATTCGGGACTGGCTTCGATCACGCTCCCTGCCGGAATCACAAATATTCCTGTTAAGGCATTTGAGAAATGTGCATCTCTTACTTCCTTCACTGCAAATGGTGATCTTGTTGCTATTGACAACTATGCATTTGCTGAGTCAGGTCTTACTTCATTTGTGATTCCTGAGACATGTACTACACTCGGTAACGGTATTTTCTATAACTGCGACAGCCTTGTAACTGTAGATATCAACGCTCCAATCAAGGCAATTACTAACAAGATGTTCTATTCTTGTAATGCACTTACTAAGGCAGACATCCCCGAGTCTGTAACGAGCATTCAGCCTTATGCTTACTACACATGCAATAAGCTTTCCTCTATTGAGCTTCCTTCAGGACTTAAATATCTCTATAATCATGCGTTTGCAGGTGCTTCCGCACTTAAGGTCGATATTCATATCCCGGGAACACTTATTACTCCTCCTGATGAGAGCTTCGAAAATGCATTATACACAGGATATGAGGTTGGTTACTACGCATTCAAGGATTCCGGAATTACAGGTGTAATTTTTGATGAGGGCGTAGACTCCATCGGATATGCTGCGTTCTACAACTGCAGAAGTTTGAAGAACAGTGTAACTATTCCTTCTTCATGCACGTTGATTGGTGGTAAGGCTTTTGCCAATACTCCATTATTCGATGTGTATATTCCTGCAACAGTTACTGATATTCGTGATATGGCTTTCTTCCGTAAAATAAATGAGACTACCAAGGAAAAGATAGATTCAATGATCTATCTTCACACTGAAGAGACCGCGACAACAGTTGTTGAGTGGGCAGCTAATAACCAAAACGAGGTAGTATGCGTGACAGACTATACTCCGGGTGCTCCTGCTGTAACAGTTCCTACATCATACAACAAGCAGTTTGATGCAAACGGAACTATCGGAAGATATAACTACTGTCCTTCCGTTATGCAGCTGGACGACAATACGATGTATATCTATTACTGCACAAATCAAACTGCATACAATGTAACTGACTATGTCGGATGCAGAAAGGCAACGAAGAATGCAGACGGCACATGGACATGGTCTGCTGAAACGATAGTGCTTTCTCCCACATCGGGTACTTGGGATGAGCGTCACGTATGCGACCCGTCGGTTGTTAAGGGTAACTTTACTTACAACGGTGAGCAGTACTCCTACCTCATGGCTTATCTCGGATGTGTAACCTCCAACAATGAGGAGAACGAGATCGGTATAGCAGTCGCAAAAGCTCCCGAAGGACCTTTTGTAAAGGTTGGTACCGAGGCATTTATCGGCTACGAGAGAAATACGACGGTAGACCAGAGCATATTCCAGTGGGGCGTTGGTCAGGCGAGCCTTATTAACATCAATAAGGATGCTGAGATAATGTTCTTCTATACGAGAGGCGACGAGACGGCTACCGGAACCAAGGTAGAGAAGTGGAATCTCGCAGACCTTAACAATCCTGTAAAGATGACCGAAACGATCACTCTTTCAAAGACTGGACTGAAGACCCTCACAGGAAAAGCAGATATAATCAATAATGCGGACTTCGTATTTGACGCAGAGTCCAAGCGTTTCTATGCAAGCTCGGATTGCCATCCCAATCCTTCGGATGAACCTAACTTTATCTCCTCTGATTTCAGAGTAACGTACTTCAACGAGCCTACGGATTACTCGAGCTTCACATGGAGAGAGCTATGCACGATAGGAGCGGATGAGACCGGCTTTGCCAGAAATCACAACACAGGAATTCTGCGTGATGCTTACGGACATCTTGCAAACGACTATATCAGCGTTTACTACTCAGTTTCCGAAACCGGAAGCAACAGCCTCTGGTCGTACAGAATCTACGATTTCCATACCCCCAAGGCATAATGTTCACAAAGAACCCTACGCTTCATTTGTTGAAGCGTAGGGTTCTTTTTCTGAATTGTCTTGTATTTTAATGCCGAATGTTATATAATATCATTATTATTAAAAATTGTGGTGTAGTATGATTCTGATAATTGCAGAAAAGCCGAGTTTGGCGAGAAATATTTGTGCCGCCATTGGCTCTATGAATAAAAGAAACGGATATTTTGAAGGGAACCAATATATTGTTACTTGGGCTTTCGGGCATTTGTTTTCTCTTTGCGATATTGAAGAGTATATCAATGGAGCGGATACAAACGTGCGTTGGTCTATGGATAATTTGCCATTTTTTCCGCAAACATTCAGATTTAAGCTTAGGCTCGGAGCTGACAAAAAGCCTGATGACGGAGTAGTCAGACAATTTGGAGTAATAAAGTCGCTGTGTAACCGTGCTGATGTGGATACAATCATTAACGCAGGAGACTCTGACCGCGAGGGAGAGATCATAATTCGGTTGTGCGTTGAAAACTCGATCGATGTTACAGACCCATCGGTGCTGGAAAAGAAACGTTTGCTCAGACTGTGGATGCCTGACCAAACCCCTGAAACTATCAGAGCGGGACTGTCGGAGATGCGTTCAGAGGCTGAATTTGATAATCTTGCACAGGAAGGTTTTGCAAGGACATATATTGACTGGCTCTACGGAGTAAATCTCACAAGATATGCAACTCTGAAAACAGGAACACTGCTCAGAGTAGGCAGAGTCATAGTTCCTATTGTCAAGGCGATCTATGACCGTGATATGGAAATTAAGAATTTTGTTCCCGGTATATATTACGCACTTGTCAGCTCCGCCCAGACAAACGGCGAGACTGTTGAGCTTACAAGCAAGCAAAAATTTGACCGTGACAAACTTGATGACGCTCTTGCGATGTGTGCAACCTTAAATGCACAAAAAGGAGTTGTTTCTCATAAAAAGGTCAAAAAAGATAAGCTCGAGCCGGGTAAACTATACTCTTTGTCGAAGCTTCAAAACTATCTTGGAAAAAAATACAAGATGAGTATGGATCAGAGTCTTGAGATTGTGCAAAAGCTTTACGAGGAAGGGTATGTAACTTATCCAAGAACAAACTCGGAGTACCTTGCGACAGCGGAACAGGACAAAATCAAAAAAGTTATCTCTGCAGTGAAAAATGTGGGATATCCTGTAGAGTTCAAATTCAAGAAGAGCATTTTTGACGATTCAAAGATCGAGAGCCATTCAGCTCTTACTCCTACATATAAGATACCTGACAAAAACAAACTTTCAGAGAATGAGATGAAGGTGTATTCTGCGATAATACGCCGATTTGTAGCGGTGTTTTGTTCAGAAGAATGCAAGATCGAAAAGACCGAAATCAAAATTGACGTAGGCGGTATAGAGGAGTTTTCGCTAAAAGGGAACGTGATAGTCGAAAAGGGATGGACAAAATACGATGACTATACAACAAAGGATAAGATCCTTCCCAATCTAAATAAAGGCGACGAGGTTAATGTCGATTTTAAACCGCAACAAAAAGAGACATCTCCTCCAAAGCACTATACTATCGAAACATTGAACAATTATCTCAAAAATCCGTTTCGAGAGGACAAAGCAGCTGCTAAAGAGGCGGCAAAAGAAGCAAAAAATGCAGTATTTGACAATCAGTCCGAGTATAATGATGAGGAAGACTACAGGGCAATATTTGAGGGGTTGGAGCTTGGTACTGAGGCAACGAGAACTTCAATTATTGACAACGCACGCAAAAGCGGATACATAGAGCTGAAAAAGGATGTGTATCATATCTTGCCCGGAGGAATTTACCTTATAGAAGCACTCGGCCGTATGCAGATCTCAATGGATAAATACAAGACAAGTGAATTAGGTAAAGCATTGAAAAAAGTTTATCGCGGAGAGATCAGTATCCGTGACAGCGTTACGCTTGCCGAAAACGAGATTAAAAGTGTTTTTGAAAAAAAAGAATGCTCTATTGAGACTGACACTGATGACGGCTTTTTCGGAGAAGTTGCGGGTATATGCCCTTTGTGCGGAGGCAATGTAACAAAAGGAAGATACGGGTATTACTGCTCAGGCTATAAGGAGGGGTGTAAATTTTCGATCAGGACGAGCATTTGCGGCAGGATCATATCGAAAGGAAATGTAGCCATGCTTCTTAACACAGGAAGAACTTCAAAGATCAAAGGATTTGTTTCAAAGAAAACAGGTAATCCCTTTGATGCTTATCTGAAGCTTGAAAACGGAGAAGTGAAGTTTGATTTTTCTAATTGATACCTGACGGTTGCATGGATATCATTGTATCAATATATAGAAACCGATTTTGATCGGGGTGGTGGAGAAAGTAATGTTTTTTGAAAGAAAAGAGCTATGCTGCGGTGTGCACTTAAATACGATTTTTACCGACAAATTCAAAAAGAGCTTTGTTAACGTAAATTTCGTTCTTCCTCACAAAGCGGAGTATGCGGCGTGTTCGTCATTGCTGGCTGATGTTCTGACCAGAGGAACAAGATCGTATCCTACGCTCAGGGACATTGAGCGTGAACTTGATGAATGCTACGGTGCACAATTATCCTCTCTTTCCAGCGTAAGAGGAGAGAGCAAGATAGTATCTGTAAGTATCGAGTGCATAGGAGATCATTATGCTCTTGATGGCGAGGGGATCTTTGAGCGTTGCTGTAAGATGCTTAAGGAAGTCCTGTTTTATCCGGTGATCTCAGACGGTGCATTTTCGGAAGAATATGTTGAGAGCGAAAAACAAAAGTTGCTGGCTTCTGTGCAAAGAAGAAAAAATTCCAAAAGACACTATGCAATAGATAGATGTAAAACTATTATGTGCAAGGATGAGCCTTTTGGCATTCCGTCATACGGCAGCGAGGAAGATATCATGCGTGTGGATGCTTTATCGCTAAAACACTTTTATGACTATATGATGCAAAACGCATCAATAGAGCTGTTTTACGTAGGGAGCGACTCGAAGGATAAAGTTACAACGGCTTTTTCAGATATGTTTTTAAAAAAGCCGAGAGCACATTATCACTCTGAGGAGTATCCGAAAGCACGGGATGTTGACCGGAGCCGTTATTATTTCGAAGAAGCTGACTATAAGCAGTCGGTTCTTGTGATGGGATATAGAACAGGAATTACAGCAGAAAGTAAGGAAAAGTATGCTTTTACAGTTTTTAATTCTGTCTTTGGGTCCGGTGTAAACAGCAAACTGTTTAAGATAGTCAGAGAAAAGATGAATTTGTGTTATTACGCCTCTTGTTCGCCGGATCTTTCCAAGGGAGTGGCTTTTATCAGTTCAGGAATAGATGCTTCAAACGAACAAAAGACAAAAGACGCAATTATAAGACAGCTGGCTGATACACAAAACGGAGTATTCACTGATAAGGATGTCGAGGAATGCAAAATTTCTCTTATCAACGCATATAAAGAGCTGTACGACAATGCCGAGGGGATGTGCGGATGGTCGCTTGGCAAGGTTATCTTTGGCGAGGAAGAGAGTATCGAGAGTGTATGTTCGAATATAGAGAGTGTTACGAGAGATGATATTATTTCTGTTGCTCGCAAAATGCATCTGGATACTGTGTTTATGCTAAGAGGAATATCTAAAGCAAACTCACCTGTCGGAGGTGAAGAACATGAATAATATTGTAAAAAAGGTTTACAGCGATTATCTCAGAGAGACGTTTTATTATGCTACGCATAAAAGCGGTCTTAGGATCGTTTTTGTTCCGAAAAAACTATCCACGATGTATGCGATTCTGGGTGTTGGATATGGCTCGGTAGATTCTGCCTTCAGATGCAATGGGGAGAATGAGTGCGTTGGTATACCCGACGGAATTGCACATTACCTGGAGCATAAGATGTTTGAGTCGGAGGATGGGTCGGATGCTTTCGCTTCTTTTTCCGAATATGGTGCTAATGCCAACGCATTCACGACAAACAATCTTACTGCATACTTGTTTTCATGTACGTCCAATTTCGAGCAGTCGCTTTCCGTTCTGTTAGATTTTGTACAAAAGCCCTATTTTACGCACGAGAACGTAGAAAAAGAACGAGGTATCATCAGCGAGGAGATCGAGATGTATGAGGATGATCCTTATTCTTCATTGCACTACGGAATGCTTGAGCTGTTGTATTTTAATCATCCTGTCAGGATAAATGTAGCAGGAACAGTAGAGTCGGTGAGCAGGATAGAGCCGGGGCACTTATACAGGTGTTATAATGCCTTTTATTGCCATGACAACATGGTATTGTCTGTGTCCGGAGATACGGATATAGAAACAATACTTGATATATGCGACAAATGTATCCCTTGCTCAAAAAAGATGTCTGTTCAGAGAGCACGTATAGACGAGCCCGAGCAAGCAAATCTAAAACGTTGTGCTATTTGCAGACCTGTGTCTCAGCCTCTTTTTTGCATTGGTATAAAAGATCGCCCGGATGAAGACAGCAGAGAAAGAGCGAAGAGATCAATTGCATGTTCGTTGATAATGGATGTTCTTTTCGGCTCGTCTAGTGAGTTCTTTACGGAGTTATATTCACAAGGTATCATAAACAGCATGTCATGCGGCTATGATTGCATGTTGAACTACGCATTTGGGTATCTCGTAGGTGAGGGTAAGGATCCTGAAAAAGTGTACAGCAGATTTTCCGAAACAGTAAACAGAATGCTGGATCACGGTATTGACAGACAGGATTTTGACAGAATGAAAAAGGTGAGTGCTGCTTCTTTTGTCAAAAACTTTGACAGTACAGAGTCTATTGCGACAGATGCACTGTACATGGCGTTGGACGGTATAAGTCCGCATGAATATGCAGATTTGATCTTTGAGGTCGATTATGAGTATACCTCCGAAATTGCAAAAAGTATGTTTTCTTGCGAAAAATGTGTTATGATGACGGTGAACCCACCTGATAAAGGAGAATGAATATGGGAAATCTGATACTTTTTCCGAACGTTGGAATAGGTCCTGTAGTGATAGATGCAGTTGCATTCAATCTGTTCGGAAGAGATGTGATGTGGTATGGTCTGATAGTCACTTCTGCGATCATTGTAGGGGTGATGTATGTGCTGCTGCAAGCCAAAAAGGAAAGAATGCTTGAAGATGATGTGTTAGATTATGCGTTGATCGTTGTATCTTTTGCGATATTGTGTGCCAGATTGTATTACGTTGTGTTTGATCCAACTCCGGATTATAAGAACATTATTGATGTTTTAGCTATATGGGAGGGCGGTCTTGCAATATACGGCGGCATTATAGGCGGAGCAATAGCAGTTTTTGTTGTTTGCAAATGGAAAAAAGTCTATTTCGCTCGTTTTGCCGATATGATATGTCCCGCGGTTATGATAGGACAGGCAATCGGCAGATGGGGTAATTTTGTAAACGGTGAAGCGTACGGTTCAATACAGAAGTTTGATTTTTTGTTCTGGAGCTTCGATATTTCCGAATCGGCAGTAACATCTCCTTTTTTGATGGTTATAAACGGGGTAACGGCACAGCCGACTTTCCTATATGAGTCTTTATGGAATGCTGTAGGATTTATACTGATTGTTACTATAGTTAACAAAAAGCGTCTGTTTGCAGGAATGACTGCTCTTTTCTATTTTGCTTGGTATGGATTTGGCAGAATGTTTATTGAAGGACTGCGTACCGACAGCTTGTATATTCCGGGCAGTGATACTATGAGAGTGTCTCAGCTGATCGGTTTTTTCACTTTTGTTTTTTCGCTTTCGGCTTTGATTTGGTTGGGCGTAAGATCGAGAGGCAAATCCTTTGATATCAAAGAACCTGTCTACTACGGTAGACGACTCGAAATTTTGATTGAAAAAGGGATGCTTTCGGTTTGTGATGAAGACAAATCGAAAGATGGATCCGAGGTTGATGAATGTGATATGGGCTCTGAGTCTGAGACGAATGTTTTGGTTGAGAGCAACGATCAGAGCAATGAGATGAATATACAAAAAGAGCAAGGAAAAGGAGAATAATCATGGCACAAATAATCAGCGGGCGTGAATGCAGTGAAAAAGTACGCGGGGAGATCTCAGGGGAAGTAAAAAGGTTCCGTGCGGAGCATGGTTACCTGCCGGGACTTGCTGTGATCATTGTTGGAGAGGACCCTGCTTCTCAGGTTTATGTAAGAAACAAGAAAAAAGCATGTATAGATGTCGGGATGCATTCCGAAGTAATAGAGCTGCCCGAGAGCACAAGTGAGAGTGAGCTTCTTTTGTGTATAGATAAGCTCAACAAAGATGAGTCTGTACACGGTATTCTTGTTCAGCTTCCGCTTCCTGCGCATATTAGTGAGGAAAATGTTATCAACAGTATTGACCCCGCAAAGGATGTAGATGCTTTTCACCCGGTAAATGTGGGTAAAGTGATGACAGGGAATTTTAGCTTTGTTCCTTGTACACCTGCCGGAGTCATGGAAATGCTGAAATTCAAAAGCATTGATATAAGCGGAAAAAATTGTGTAATAATTGGAAGAAGCAATATCGTTGGCAAGCCTCAGGCGATGCTTATGCTAAAGGAAAATGCAACAGTAACCGTGTGCCACTCAAAAACAAAGAATCTGTCTCAGATCACAAAACAGGCAGACATACTCATAGCCGCAGTTGGAAAGGCGAAGTTTGTCAGCTCAGAGATGGTAAAAGAAGGTGCTGTTGTTGTTGATGTAGGAATAAACAGATTGCCCGACGGAAAACTATGCGGTGATGTTGATTTTGAAGATGTCGAGCCGCATGCGTCATACATTACCCCTGTACCCGGAGGTGTAGGACCTATGACTATCACAATGCTGCTCAAAAATACACTGACAGCAGCAAAAAAACTTGCAAAAAATTCCAAATAACGAGAAAAAATGTTAAAAGCATATTGACAAATCATATATCGCGATGGTATAATAATATGCCGCATGTTTATGGGTGTAAGTGAATTGTATTCAATTCCCCCAAGAACAGCGAGTCTAGAAAAGAAAGTGAGGTGCTTTTCGTGTTTGCAGTAATCGAGACAGGCGGAAAGCAGTACAAGGTAAACGAAGGAGACGTTATCTTCGTTGAAAAGCTCAATGTTGCCGATGGAGAAAAGGTTACCTTTGACAAGGTACTTGCAGTATCCAAGGGTGATGAGCTTACATTCGGTGCTCCCTATGTAGCGGGTGCCGCTGTTACAGCTAACGTGGTCAAGAGTGGAAAGTCCAAGAAGATCGACGTTATCAAGTACAAGGCTAAGAAGAACGAGAAGAAGAAGATCGGTCACAGACAGCCCTATACAAAGGTACAGATCGAGACTATCGCACTTTAATTCCAATCAAGAATGACAAAAGTAGTTTTTCTTAAATCCGACGGAGTTTTTTGTGGGTTTGAGGAGCACGGACATACCGGCTATGGCGAAGAGGGTACGGACATTTTGTGTGCGGCACTCAGTTCAATGACAATGCTGATCATCAACGCTATCGAGGTTGCTTATGCATCCGATGTTGATTACACGGTCGATGAAAAGACCACAGATGTCAGAGTTATAGCAAAGGCAGCTCTCCCCAAATATGAAAAAGACGAGAAAAAGCGTTATGCTATAGTCGGACTCATTACCGCTTACTACTATCAGCTCAACGATCTGACAGAAGAGTATTATGATTTTCTTTCGGTCGAGGAGAAGGAGATAGAGCTGTAACGGAATTTCAGATGGAGGTAATTACAATGCTTAGATTAGGTTTGCAGTTTTTTGCTCATAAAAAAGGTGTTGGTTCTACAAAGAACGGTCGTGACAGCGAGTCCAAGAGACTTGGTGTAAAGAAGGCAGACGGTCAGTCTGTTATCGCCGGCAATATTCTTGTTCGTCAGCGTGGCACCAAGATCCATCCCGGTGTTAATGTAGGACGTGGAACTGACGATACCCTGTTCGCTCTTATTGACGGCAAGGTAAAGTTCGAGCATATCAGCAAGGATAGAAAAGCAGTAAGCGTTTACGCCGAATAATCAGGAAAGCTCAAGGTGCTACGCGCTTTGGGCTTTTTCATCGCATAGACAGCATCTTTGCGGTTGTGCCTTAAAAAATGAGAAAAGTTTACATGTACTGTTGCGACGGTGCGTTTGATCGCTTTATAACTGTCGAGGATGGAGCATGTTTGGAGCATTTTGATGGTACAATGAAAAGAATTGACCGTAGGCTCATCCGTTTTTGTTGTATTATTTGGCGGTCGGTTACAATACAATGATATTAAAAGAAAGAGGACAGAACTATGACACTGGTTATACTAGCAGCAGGAATGGGTTCCAGATATGGCGGACTCAAGCAGCTTGACCCTATCACTGATAACGGTGAGTTTATCATTGATTTCTCTATATATGACGCAATAAGAGCAGGATATGAAAAGGTAGTATTTATTATAAAAAAAGAAAATTATGAGCTTTTCAGACAAACGATTGGGTCCAGAATAGAAAAGCATATTGATACTGAGTATGTTTTCCAGTCAGTAGAGGTCGAGACAGATGTAGCTGTACCTGCTGACAGAGTAAAGCCCTGGGGAACTGCACACGCTCTTCTTTCCTGTTTGGGAACCGTCAATGACAATTTTGCTGTTATAAATGCTGATGATTTTTACGGTCCGACTTCTTTTAAGATAGTAAAGGATTATCTTGAATCTATCAAGAGCTCGGATGCAAAAGAGCACTACTGCATTTCTTCATACATTCTCGAAAACACACTTTCTCACAGCGGAACTGTGTCCAGAGGAGTGTGCAGGGTTTCCGATGATGGGATGCTATTAGATATCAAGGAGCATACAAAGATCGGTTATGGTGAAAGCAGTGCTGTGTCCTATATAGGGGATGCAGAGCAGTCTCTTGACTATCAGAGCCTTGTGTCTATGAATTTCTTCGGATTTACTCCGAGTATGCTCGAATATATCAAGGGAGGCTTTGACAGGTTTTTGCATTCGCCTGCAACTGACCTTTTTAAGGGTGAGTATTACTTACCTTCTGCGGTCAAAGAGGCTATGGATGCGGATATCTGTGACGTAAAGGTTCTAAAAAGCCCTGACAAGTGGCACGGTGTTACATATATAGAGGATAAGCCGGAAGTAAAAGAGAGTATTGCACAGCTCATAGGTTCCGGAATGTATCCGAAGAACCTATGGGATTGAACTGAATATAATAATTATATAATATTTGGAGGATAGTATGGCGATTTTAGTTACAGGCGGAACCGGTTTTATTGGTTCTCATACAGTTGTTCAGCTGCTTGAGGATGGAAGAGACGTTGTTATTGTAGACAACCTTTCAAATTCCAAGCTGTGTGTTCTTGATAGAATTAAAGAGATTACAGGAAAGACTTGTCGCTTTTATAAGGCAGATCTTCTTGATTTCGAGGATATAGACAGGATCTTCAAGGAAAATAAGGACATTGACTCTGTAATACACTTCGCAGGTCTGAAGGCTGTCGGCGAATCTGTTGCCAAGCCCATGTATTATTATCACAACAACCTTACAGGAACACTCAATCTCTGCAAGGCAATGAGCGACAACGGAGTAAAGGAAATAGTATTCAGTTCCTCTGCTACCGTATACGGAAAACCCGAAAGTGTACCGATAAGAGAGGATTTCCCGCTTAGCACTACCAACCCTTACGGAGAGACTAAGCTTGTAATCGAGAGAATACTTTCTGACATTTGTGTATCAGATCCTGAGTGGTCTGTATCTGTTTTGCGTTATTTTAATCCTATCGGTGCACACGAGAGTGGACTTATAGGAGAAGACCCCAAGGGTATTCCTAACAACCTTCTGCCTTACATAACCAAGGTAGCAAGCGGCAAGCTTGAATGTCTGAGCGTATTTGGAAATGATTACAATACACATGACGGAACAGGAGTTCGTGATTACATCCACGTTGTAGACCTGGCTGACGCACATCTTAAGGCTCTTGACAGAGCAAGCAAGGTGAAGGGTATTGAGTATTTCAATGTAGGTACAGGAAACGGATACTCCGTGCTGGATATCGTTAAGTCGTATGAAAAAGCGACCGGTCTTACCATAAACTACAAGATTGCACCTCGCCGTCCCGGGGATATCGACGAGTGCTACGCAGATCCTACAAAGGCATACAATATACTTGGCTGGAAGGCACAGTATGGCATCGAAAAGATGTGTGCTGACGCTGCGAACTGGCAGAAAAAGAACCCTAATGGTTATGAGGAGTAATCATAACTAAAATGTAAAAACCAACGCAGAGGAGTGTTGCTTTGCGTTGGTTTTTGAGCTTGTATACATAAATATACAAATGCAGTGCATATATGCAGTTAATATACACTCTTGCTTCGTCAAAGGGCACAAACCCCGCATAGCAAGCAAAAAATATTTGTGCAGAAGGTAAAAAATGCGGTTTTCCTATTGACAAACAACGGATAATGTTGCATAATTATACACGTAATACAACATATTCATACAGAAGGGAATTACATAAAATGAAAAAGGAAAATATTAAAAAAGTTGTTTTAGCATACAGCGGCGGACTTGATACTTCGATCATTATTCCGTGGCTCAAGGAGAATTACAACAACTGTGAGGTTATTGCGGTATCGGGGGATGTCGGACAGGGCACAGAGCTCGATGGACTCGAGGAAAAGGCAAACAAAACAGGAGCATCGAAGCTTTATATTGAGGATCTTAAGGAAGATTTCGTTGACAATTATGTTTTCCCGACACTTAAGGCGGGAGCAAAATACGAGGGAGACTATCTGCTCGGAACATCGTTTGCACGTCCTACAATAGCAAAGAGAATAGTTGAGATCGCAAAGGCAGAAGGTGCAGATGCTATCTGCCACGGTTGCACAGGAAAAGGAAACGACCAGGTACGTTTTGAGCTTACTATTAAAGCTTTTGCACCCGAGATGGCAATTATTGCTCCTTGGCGTGAGTGGGATATTAAATCACGTGATGAGGAAATAGAGTATGCAGAGGCACACAACATTCCTCTCAAGATAAACCGCGAAACAAACTATTCTAAGGATAAGAATCTCTGGCATCTTTCTCACGAAGGACTTGATCTTGAGGATCCTGCAAATGAACCTCAGTACAACAAGCCCGGTTTTCTTGAGATGGGAGTATCTCCTGAAATGGCTCCGGATTCACCTACCTATGTAACAATTTCATTTGAGAAGGGTGTCCCGGTTGCTATTGACGGCAAGAAAATGAAGGGTGTAGAGATAGTCGAAACCCTAAACAAGCTTGGAGGAGATAACGGTATCGGACTTGCTGACCTTGTCGAGAACCGTCTTGTGGGTATGAAGTCCCGCGGTGTATATGAGACTCCCGGAGGAACTATACTCTACCGTGCACATCAGGTTCTTGAGACGATTACGCTTGACCGTGATACACAGCACTACAAGGAGCTTGTAGCGGCTAAGTTCGCAGAGCTTGTTTACTTCGGTCAGTGGTTTACTCCTCTTCGTGAAGCTCTCTCTGCGTTTGTTGATAAGACACAGGAGACTGTTACAGGAGATGTAAAGCTGAAGCTCTATAAGGGCAATATGATCAATGCAGGCGTCACATCACCTTATTCACTCTATGATCCTGAGATCGCAACCTTTGATGAGGATGAAGTATACGATCAGAAGGATAGTGCCGGATTTATTAATCTGTTCGGTCTTCCGATCAAGGTTAAGGCTCAGATAGACGCAAAAAATAACAAGTAAGATACATAAAAAGCATTATGAGACTGCTGTATATCCGGCAGTCTCAAATGTGGTTTTTTGGGAGATAATAAAATGGACAAAATGTGGGCTGGCCGCTTTTCAAAAGCACTTGACAAGCTGGCGGATGATTTCAATTCCTCGCTTCGTTTTGACGGTAGGATGTACCGAGAGGATATTCAGGGGTCTATCGCACATGCTGCAATGTTGGGGGAGAAGAAGATCATTTCCGGTGAAGATGCTGCCCTTATTATAAAGACTCTCGGTGAAATACTATCTGATATAGACGAAGGAAAACTCACGATCGACGATGGTGAAGATATACACATGTTCAACGAGGCAGAGCTCACTCGCCGTATAGGTGACGTCGGCAAACGTCTTCACACAGCTCGCTCGAGAAATGATCAGGTCGCACTGGATATCAGATTATATCTCAGGGGCGAATGTGTATCCATTATTACCATGCTCAGAGAGCTTCTGGCGGTTTTAGCCGATAAGGCAGAGAAGTATGCTTCTACCATAATGCCCGGATATACTCATTTGCAGAGAGCTCAGCCTATAACATTCGGACATCATCTCATGGCCTATGCTATGATGTTCGAACGAGATATAATGAGAATTACCGATGCATCGGCACGTATGAACTATTCACCGCTCGGATGCTGTGCACTTGCCGGGACTACATATGATACTGACAGAGATATGACAGCCGATGCTCTTGGCTTTGACGGTGTTTGTCTCAACAGCCTTGACGGAGTTTCTGACAGAGATTTTTGCGTTGAGATTGCTAGTGCAATGTCGATTGTAATGATGCATCTTTCTCGTTTCTGCGAGGAGATAATTATGTGGTCGAGTTGGGAGTTTAAGTTTGTTGAGCTCGATGATTCTTACACAACAGGATCCAGCATAATGCCGCAAAAGAAAAATCCCGATATGGCCGAGCTTATCAGAGGAAAGACCGGCAGAGTATATGGGTCTCTTGTTACATTACTTACCATGCTCAAAGGTCTGCCTCTTGCTTATAACAAGGACATGCAGGAGGATAAGGAAGCGATTTTTGATGCAATCGACACGGTTAAGCAATGTCTGCCTGTATTCATTGCGATGGTTGACACAATGAAACCTATCACAGAGAATATGAGAGCTGCGGCATCCGGCGGATTTATTAACGCGACCGACTGTGCTGACTATCTTGTTAAGAAGGGAATGCCTTTCCGTGCTGCATATAAGATCACGGGCGAGCTTGTTGCGGAGTGCATAAATAAAAAAACCGATCTTGAGAGCCTCTCTCTTGAAGAATACAAAGCACATACAGATCTTTTTGAGTCTGATGTCTATGAGTTTATTAGCTTGGAAAGATGCGTAGAAATGAGAATATCCAAGGGTGGCACCAGCATGAGCTCTGTTATTGAACAGGTAAAACACATCAGGGAGTTTTTAGAAAATGTATAAGGTTTTTATAGACGGAAGGGAAGGAACTACCGGGCTTCGTATCTTTGATAGAATAAAAGAACGTGACGATATATCACCTATCATCCTTTCTGAAGAAGATAGAAAAGATCCTGAGGCTAGGCGTGCAGCAATAAACGAGTCTGATATTACTATCCTGTGTCTTCCGGATGCGGCATCAGTAGAATCGGTATCGCTTTGTGAGAATAACAATACCGTGATCATCGACGCTTCTACTGCACACAGAACAGATGTGAATTGGACTTACGGCTTTCCGGAGATTTTCGGCGAGTACGGTTATGACAAGGTGGCAAAGTCAAATAGAATAGCGGTGCCTGGATGCCATGCAAGCGGGTTTATAGCACTTGTGAAACCTCTTGTGGACAGGAACATAATCAGACATGACTCAACACTTGTATGTAATTCTCTTACAGGCTACAGCGGCGGCGGTAAGAAGATGATCGCTCAGTATGAGTCGGATGAGAAGGACGAGCTTCTTTGTGCACCGAGAGTGTATGGCATCACTCAGAGCCATAAGCATCTAAAAGAAATGAAGCATGTATGCGGCTTGGACAAAATGCCGCTGTTTACTCCGATTGTATCCGATTTTTATTCAGGGATGCTTGTGACAGTGTGCTTGTCAAGAGATGATATAAACGGCTCAATAGATGATATAAAGAAAACGTATGCTGACCTATACACTA
>JAZNOK010000083.1:0-8683 GCA_045580775.1 Eubacteriales bacterium | reverse complement strand
GACAGGATCATAAAAATCAATAACACTACTATATCTTCCCCTGATGATCTTGTAAAATGTATAAACAGCTCAAAAGGCGGGGAGCTTTCCATCACCCTGATCAGACAAAAATCCGAGATCAATCTGAAGATCACACCGCTCAAGTGTTCGGAGGGAGATTACAGGTTAGGTATTAATATCAAAGACGCAGTCGCAGGAATAGGAACTATAACTTATATTGACCCCAATACAGGAATGTTTGGCGGTTTAGGACACGGAATATGCGATCCAAACACAGGGGACGTCATAGAAATGTCAAAAGGGACAGTGTGCTCAATTAAAATAAACAATATTTTGAAAGGCACAAAAGGGACGCCGGGAGAAATCCGCGGATCATTTCATCCGGGACGTATCGGTGCACTGTATAAAAACACTGACAAAGGAATTTTTGGTGTCATTACAACTTTAAAGAGCACAGATCAAATGTTAAGCATAGCAACAGCTGATGATATCAAATGTGCCGAAGCATCAATAGTATGCACACTTGATGATACAGGTCCAAGGAAATATAAAGTAGAAGTCGAAAGCATAGACCTAAGCGAGAATAAAAAGACACGAAACTTTCTTATAAAAGTAACCGACTCTGAACTTCTGTCAAGAACGGGAGGAATAATACAGGGTATGAGCGGCAGTCCTATCATCCAGAACGGCAAGCTTGTGGGTGCGGTAACGCATGTGCTTGTAAACGAACCTACTAAAGGCTACGGGATATTTATTGAAAATATGATAAATGCTTCAGCTTAGATAATATATATAATATTTGAACTGATGGGGAGCTTCGTTACTTTACGATAGCTCCCTTTACTTAATCTGTTGAGTTATGCTCTGTTAGACAATGCTCGCGTATCTTCTGCGATATTCGCTTGGAGTAAGAGAAGTGATTGACTTAAATACTTTCGAAAAGTAATAGTGATTTTTAAATCCGCATCTATTTGAAACATCGGATATTGAACAGTCTTCATTTATCAATATCTCTTTTGCATTCTTGATCTTCAGAGTAACAAAAAAACTTGTTGGACTAACGTGATAAATACATTTAAAGAGTCTGCGATAGTGAACTTCACTAATATTGCATAGCTTTGCCAGCTCAGGTATATTCACGTCAGAACAATGAAGTATGCTCGACATATATTCCACAGATTTTTCAATATCCAATCTTCTCTTCCCTGAAATATATTCTCCTGAGAAGGATTTCGCAATCTTAGAATAGATCAAATACAAGAGGGATCTGCAATAAATCACATCCGCAAACTCAGCTGTTTTTTCGATCCGCAACAGCTTTTCAAACAAAGAACCGACGTCAGACAGTACAACTGAGCTGTATATATTATTTTGTATTTTTGTATTCTCGTTTCTGGAAAATAAAAAATCAACATATATGTAGGTATAATCATCGTTATCAACATGTATAGAATACCGGCTGTTCTCTGCCAAAAAAATTACGTCTCCTGCTTTTGCAATGTATTCTTTACCTTCAAATACATATACCGCACTCCCTGTAGCTACATAAACGAAGCAGTCACTGTGACGACATTTGCAAAAGCGGTCTCCTCTCGGTATCCTTCCGCTTCTGACATCAAAGACTTTCAAAACATCGAATACTTTATCTGTAATAGTCATGATATTCACCTCAACAAAAGTATACACCATCAGTTTTTAAAACGCAAGAAAAATCATGTTCGAATAATAATAATTGTTCGTTTATTTCATTTACAATCACTAAAATATGTTGTATGCTGACAAAGAACAAAAATGGTGCAGAGGGAGAAAAGTATGAAATTAGTTTTTAAAAATGATAAAACTGCAATACAAAACGAATACTCACAATCATGTTATGTCGATGACAACGGACTTACGAAGACAATTTTTAGTATATTTGAAAACGAACAAAAAACAGATTATTCCTTTGCAAAAGCAAAAGCTATCGTGTACATACTTGAAAATGCTGAAATAAGAGTATCGGAAAATAATATTTTTGCTCATGATATCATCCACGCAAAAGTAATGCATAAAGTTTGTGACAAAGCAAAAAGAAACTTAAAAAGCTCTGTTGTAACAGAAAAAACGAAGGAATTGGAAAGCATCAAAGCATTTCGTGCGACAATGGATTTCGGACATGTTGCACCTGATTGGAAGTATATCCTTGACAATGGAATCATTAACATTACAAAACAGCTGTACGAATACAGATCCATTCATAAAAATAACAAGAAAAAAATTGATTATTACGATAGGCGAATAGAAGTATATGAGGCTATGAGAAATCTGTTTTTAAGATTTGCAGAAAAGGCATCTAGTGTAGGAAATTATAAAACAGAATTAGTTTCAAAAAATCTTTATCATCTCGCAGATAATCCTCCATGTACAATGCATCAGGCACTTCAACTAATACTTCTTTTTTACACAATACAAACACATCTGGATGCTGTAGTAATAAGATCGCTCGGAGGGCTTGACAGGTTACTTTATCCATATTATCTAAACGACATTTCTTCAGGAGAATACACCAAAGAAGATCTCAAAGAAATACTAAAATACTTCATATTCACTGTAAGTTGCATGAAAGTAACGGCTAACATGCCGTTTTACATTTGCGGACTAAACGAATTCGGACAAGACAACACAAATGAATTAACTGAAGTTATACTGGATGTGTATCGGGAGCTTGACATATACGATCCAAAGATGCACGTTATGTACCATGATAAAATTGACAAAACGGTTCTCCTAAAAGTATTAGAAATGATTCGAGAGGGAAAAAACAGCTTTGTTTTCATAAACACACAAATAGCTTCAAGTGCACTCATACGGCTCGGAATCGAAGAAGATGATGCAAAAAAAGTTATTCCATACGGTTGCTATGAACCCGCAGCTGAGGGGACTGAAGTTTCGTGTACATGCGGCGGAATGATAAATCTCGCAAAATCCATCGAGCTGATTCTTGCCTCAGACACTCAGTACGAAAACTTCGATAGTTTTTACACTGCTGTGATTTCTTGTCTTTTAGATTACACAATTCAATGCATGGACACGATAGCAAGCTATGAGCCGCATTATTCAGATGTATGCCCTTCAATGATAATGTCTGCAACATACAAGCATAGCCGTGAAAGCGGTATTGACATATACAGCGGAGGTGCAAAATACAATAATACATCAATAGTCGGAGCAGCAATGGCTACACTTGTTGACAGTTTGCTTGCGGTCAAGTATGTTGTATACGACGAAAAAATCAAGACCTTGTGTGAATTCAGAGATATTCTGCAAACAAACTGGGAAAAAGACCCAATGCTCCGTCGTCAAATACTTAATCTGAAAAACAAATTTGGAAATTCAAAAATTGAAGCCGATAATTTAACCAAAGATATCTACTGTCGATTTGCAAATGTCATAAACGGTAGAAAAAACGGCAGAGGCGGAGTTTTCAGATGCGGAGTCTTTTCAGTGGATTGGCGTTTTGGGATGGGAAAAAGCACAAAAGCTACTCCGGACGGAAGATACGATGCAGAACCCTTGTCAAAAAATTTGGAACCGTCTGTAGGTCAGGATAAAGAGGGTGTTACTTCGTATCTTAATTCTCTATTAAAACTTGACAGTACGATTTGCCCTGACGGATACGTAGCAGATGTACATCTTCACTACTCTGCACTTGAAGGGTCTGAAGGAATGACTGCCTTCGAAGGGTTGCTTAGATCATTTATGAACAGAGGCGGATTTGCAGTTCATTTTAATATACTTGACCCTAATACATTACTGAAAGCACAAAAAGAACCGCAAAATTACCGTAATCTACAAATAAGACTTTGCGGTTGGAATGTGCTGTTTGTAGATCTTGATAAACAACAGCAAGATGAATTAATCACCAGGACTCAAAATTTCAACTGAGGAAATATTATGAACAAAGCACTCATAACAGATATAAAACGCTTTGCAGTACATGACGGTAACGGAATAAGAACAACAGTTTTCTTTAAAGGTTGTCCGCTAAAATGCATTTGGTGCCATAATCCCGAAAATATCGGCGGCTCAAAACAGCTTGCATATTTTAAAAACAAATGTATAAGCTGCGGACGATGTATACACAATTGCCCGAGCGGAGCACATTTAATGATCGATCATACTCACGAGTATAACATAGACAAATGTACAGCTTGCGGAAATTGTGAGAATGTATGTATCTGCGATGCTTTAAGAATATATGGCAAAGAAATCTCAATAGAACAGTTACTTCCTATACTGCTAGAGGATAGGGATTATTACAATAACAGCGGCGGAGGAGTAACTTTGTCCGGAGGGGAGTGTTTATGTCAAGCAGATTTTTGCTCAGAACTATTAAAAGTTCTTAAGTCAATCGGTATAAATACTGCAGTAGATACATGCGGATTTATACCGAGAAAAGAACTGGACAAAGTAATTGATTATACCGACACATTTCTATATGACATCAAAGCAATAGATCCTGAGATTCATAAAAAATGCACAGGACAGGATAACGGTATTATCTTAGATAATCTTAGATACCTCGACAGTTTAAATAAAAATATTGAGATAAGGATACCTTATGTTCCGGGATTCAACTCTGATCAGATCGAAAAGATAAAAAATCACCTCGTCGGTTATAAAAACATATCCGGGATAAAAGTTCTCGCATACCACAACTACGCACAATACAAATACACAGCACTTGGTATTCCTGACACTCTTCCCAAAGAACTGCCAACACCACAAGAATTAGAAAAAGCAAGAGCGTTATTCTTGTGAAAGAGATCAATCTTTATTTAAAACTTACAAAAAAGCATCCCTATAGAGTAAAAGGGATGCTTTTTTTGATAAAAAGATTATTTTGTATTGAAATCCAAGCTTTATCATGATATAATAAATAGTCAAAAATGATCACTATGAGATCAATTAAAGTGTTTGTTGATCCCGAAAGGAAAGAAAAATGAAAGCACTAAAAAATCAACTTGCTCTAAAACTGAGCGAGATCATCGGCGAAAAATTCTCGGTTGATATATCAATAGACCAGATCGTATCGCTTATGGAATATCCTCCTGAAGCTGCCATGGGGGATATCGCAATTCCCTGCTTCAAGCTTGCTAAAACTCTCAGAAAAGGTCCTCCTGTGATCGCTTGTACTCTTGCAGACGAGATAGACATGCCATTTGTAGACAAGGCTCAAGCCGTAAACGGATATCTTAATATTTATCTGTCAGCAGAAGCACTGGCATCTCATGTGTTGCAAGAGATCGAAAAAAACAAAGATAAATACGGCTCACCTCAAACCGGTAACGGAAAAACTGTTGTTCTTGACTACTCTTCTCCCAATGTCGCAAAACCTTTTCACATAGGCCATCTCGGAACTACAGTAATAGGTCATTCACTAAAGCTCCTGCATGAATTTGCAGGATATAAGTGTATTGGCATAAACCACCTCGGTGACTGGGGAACGCAGTTCGGAAAACTCATAGTTGCCTACAGAAAATGGGGTTCGAAGGAAAAGGTGGAAGAAAACGAAATAGATGAACTTGTTTCTCTATACGTTCGTTTCCACAAAGAAGCAGAGCTAAACCCTGAGCTCGAAAACGAAGCAAGAGCTGAATTTACAAAGCTCGAGCACCACGATCAAGAGAATCTTGCTCTTTGGAAATGGTTTATTGAAATCAGCATCAGAGAGTACAAAAAAACCTACGATCAGCTCGGAATAGAATTTGACTCATATAACGGAGAATCATTCTATACCGATAAAATGCCTGAACAGATCGAAGTAATGAGACAGCAAAAGCTCCTCAAGATCGATGACGGAGCGTCGGTTGTTGATCTGGAACAATACGGTATGCCTCCATGTCTCATACTGAAAAGAGACGGATCCACCCTATACCCTACGCGAGATATTGCGGCGGCTGTATACCGTAAGCGTCATTATAACTTCGATAAATGCATATACGTTACAAGTGCGGGACAGTCACTGCATTTTGCTCAGTGGTTTAAGGTTCTCCAGATGATGGGATACGAGTGGTATGACGGTCTTATTCACATCCCGTACGGCACAGTATCTATAAACGGCGAGAAACTCGCCACAAGAACCGGCAACGTAATATTGCTAAAAGATCTCTTTGCAATGGCAGTAGAGAAGGTAGCGGCTATCATGGACGAAAAGAACCCGGATATAGACAACAAATCAGAGATAGCTGAGGCTGTGGGTGTAGGTGCTATTGTATTTCATTATCTTTCAAACAACAGAATGCGAGATATAAATTTCATGCTCGAGGATGCACTTTCTTTTGACGGAAACACAGGTCCTTACGCACAGTACACTTATGCACGCTCTTCCAGCATTCTGGAAAAAGCAGGAAGCTTCAATTTTGATATTTCAAATATCATATCAATCGGAGAGGAAGAAAAAGAACTGGCAAAAGTTCTTGCAAGGTTCCCTGAGAAGATAGACGAGGCTCTCGCAGACTATGAACCAAGCGTTGTCACAAGATATATTCTTGATCTATGTGCCGCATTTAACCGTTTTTACCACAATTGTTCAATTCTCGGTGCGGAAAATGAAAACGAAAAATCCACACGACTTGCATTTACTCGTGCGACACGTCAGGTTTTGGGTACTGCACTCAAACTGATCTGCCTGAAAACACCTGAAAAAATATAAATCACACAAGAGGTATACAGATATGTCAGGACATAGCAAATGGAAAAATATAATGCACAAAAAAGAAAAGACCGATGCTCAACGTGCAAAGGTCTTTACCAAGATCGGAAAGGAAATGGCTATCGCGATCAAGGAGGGCGGCCCCGATCCCGCATCTAACTCCAAGCTCCGCGACCTTATTCAAAAGGCAAAGTCAAACAACGTCCCCAACGACAATATCGACCCAGTAATCAAAAAGTTCTCGGGCAATAATGATGTTGTATACGAGGAAGTAAACTACGACGGATACGGTCCCTCGGGAGTTGCTGTCATAGTTCGTGCGGCTACCGATAACAGAAACAGAACAGGCGGTAACGTACGTCACTATTTTGATAAATTCGGCGGCAACCTCGGACAGAACGGTTGCGTCTCTTACCTCTTTGAGGACAAGGGAATTATCATCATCTCCCGTGAGAGCGGCGCCGATGAGGATGAGCTGATGGAGGCTGCACTCGAGGCGGGTGCTTCCGACTTCTCCGCTGACGAGGATTGCTATGAAATAACGACCGAGGTATCCGACCTTGCAGGTATCCGCGAGGATCTCGAGTCCAAGGGATATACCATCGAGAGCGCTGAACTCGACAAGATCCCCTCAAACTACGTTACGCTCGAGGATGAAGAAAGCATCAAGCATATGAATCTGCTTCTCGAGTATCTCGAGGAGGATGAGGATGTCCAGGATGTCTTCCACAACTGGGAGAACGTACAGTAAGATTTATACGAGCCGGTTACAATAAATGGCTGGCTCGTTTTTCTTCAAGCAAGCGAGGTGTCATTATGGATAACTTCAAGAAATGGCTGGAGAATTATTGGTATCACTACAAGTGGCTTACCATAATCACCCTATTCTTCGGCATAGCATTGATAGTTTGCCTGGCGCAATGCTCCGCCAAGGACGAATATGATATGTACGCCCTATACGCAGGTCCCTGCTATATCGGCGGGAACGAGTCGGCAGAACTCAGAGATGCTGTCAATGACTATATGGAAACAGACCGGCAGAATGTCTGCGTAAACAGCTTTGTATATGTATCAGAATCAAAAAGGCAGGAATACAAGGAGAATGATGCCTATTATAACGATGGCATCAACATGCAGCAAACGAGCGACTTTTTTGACTTTTTGTACACGGCATCGTTCAACATGCTGATCCTCGACGAGGAGCTCTATTCTCTTATCAAGAAGGACGAAATACTGACACCGATATCCGAGATCAGCGAGATAGGTGCAGATAGATCTGATGACGGATACTGCGTAAGACTGTACGACACCGCTCTCCCACAGAAGTATTCGCTCTTCGCTAAAATGCCCGAGGATACTGTTCTCTGCTTCAGAACCAAGGTGTTATTGCAGCAGGTGGCTTCTAAAAACGACTCAAGCGCATATGATTATCAAAGAAGCATATTCAAAAAGATCATAGAACAATAATAAGGAGCAAGCAAACAACCATGAACTCATGGAGATACAAGCTGATCTCATTCATGTCGGGCAGATACAGAAACGACAAGCTTAACAGCACCCTGCTCTTTTTATACTTTGCCGCATGGATCGCTAATCTGCTCATCGGTCACAGTGTTACTTCCCTTGTACTTGACATTATTCAGTTATCTCTGCTCATAATTGCAGTTGCAAGAATGTTTTCGAGAAACATATACAGAAGGAGAGCAGAAAACGAGACGTTTCTGAGGATATTCGGGAGAATGTTGCCTGACACGAATCTGTTAAAGAACAAGATCCGCGACAGACACACGCATATTTACAAAAAATGCCCGCAATGTAAAAGCATCCTGAGACTGAAAAAGATCAGCGGTGAGCATACCGCGCTCTGCCCAAAATGCCATAACAGGATCAAGGTTAAGACCAAATAAAAAAGAGATGCCGAGGCATCTCTTTTTTATTTGATTCCGGAAGCGAACTCGGAAGGGGTCTTCCCTGTTGCCTTTTTGAAAG
>JAZNOK010000082.1:0-9805 GCA_045580775.1 Eubacteriales bacterium | reverse complement strand
GAGGATGACAGCGGGGTTGGTGCTTCGTCAGTAACGGTTAAGAACACAGCACCCTCCCGACCGCAAGGGACTTTACGGTTTTTAGACAATTTTCTATGCAACAAAAAACGAAGCAGAACACGGCGGTTCTGCTTCATTTTTTATGTGAATGATGATGTCAAGCTTCACTGTTCATCTGCCGATCAGTTCCAACCCGCAAGCTTCTGTATCATAGCAACAATGTCACGATTATTCTGTTTTCCATCGTAGTTGATATCCGGCACGCAATTGCAATCATTTTCCCAGCCTGTAAGCTTTCTTACAGCAAGTGTAACATCGCTGTTGGTAAGCTCTCCGTCTCCGTCAATATCTCCCGTTGCATAAACTATCAGCTCATACTCCTCTTCACTGCAGGCTGTGCACATTCTTGATTTAAATCCTTCGCTGTCCGGGGCAGGATCAATGATAACCGTCCACTTTCCGTATGAGTGTCCCGTTGCCGCTATGACATAGGTCTCACTCAAAAGGCATCGTCTGCACAGCATGTGTCCTTCTCCGTCCGCGGTACATGTCGGAGATGTGACTACGGTGTATTCCTGATCATGGCCGAGTGCCGCATATTCCTCTCGGTGGACTTCTCCGCATCTCCGGCATGTTTGCTCTGTATATCCGCAGTCAATACAAGTAGGCTCCACTGTCACATTAGTATGATCGTGGCCGAGTGCAACAACTGTCTCGGTCTCTGTTGCATTACATGATGAGCAGATGTGAGTTCTACTGCCTTGCTCTGTACATGTGGCTATACTGTCTGTTTCCCATTCTCCCCAGCTGTGAGAGGGCGGCAATATTCTGTTGTCCTGTGCCGAGCATACAAGGCAGCTTCTTCTCTCAAAGCCGCTCTTGGTACAAGAGTTTGCAACGACTGTTGTCCACTCGCAAAATGAATGTCCTAAAGCTGCAAGCTCCGAATATGTGCTCTCTTTGCATCTCTGACACTCTGTATAAGCATTCCAACCTATATCTGTACACGTGGGCATTTTCCCCTCAAGGGATGTATTGTCGTGTCCCAATGCCGCAAGCTCCGAATATGTGCTTCTCCCGCACACGGAGCACACGTCATACTCCACGCATCCCGGCTGCGTGCAGGTAGGACTTACCGCTGCATAATGTACATCCTCGTGTCCGAGTGCACCGATATCTCTCGTGACCGTTTCAAGGCATATCTGACATGTGCTCTGTTCAATTCCGGCAAGCACACATGTGGGCTCTGCTGTAACAGTCCATTCATCGCAGTAATGTCTGTATCTTGTTGCATTTTTCAAGTTATCGTTATAGCTGTCAATAATACATATCAGATTCCACTGCTCGTCAGTGCCGTCATAGCAGACTGTTTGCAGCTTGCTACAATAATAAAAAGCATCCTTTTCAACTGTTGCAAGGTTATTGCCTATCGCAATTTTGCTAAGACTACTGCAATTTCTGAAAGCCTCTATTCCAATCGTTGCAACACCGTCCCCTATAATAACATGGGTCAATCTTGTACATGCATAAAATGCTCCCGGTTTAATCGTCGTTACGTTATCGGGAATTATTATACTTGTAAGGCCTGTACAGTTATAAAATGATGATGCCCCTATCGTTGATACTCCGCTGCCGATAATTACATTGGTCAGCTTTGTGCAACTCGAAAATGCACCGACTTCGATAACTGTTACATTGTCAGGGATAATGATGCTTCCGAGATTGGTGCAGCCCGAAAACATATGGTCACCGACACTCGACAACCCCCGACCTATCTCAACGCTCCTCAGACTTGTGCATTCCGAGAACACATAAGCACCAACGTCCGTCACATTATCCGGAACAGACACATCGGAAAGTGATGTACACCCCGAAAACGCATGCTCTCCGATGCTTACCACACTGTCAGGAATAGTAACAGTCGCAAGGCTCGTGCATCCTTTAAATGCATAGGAGTTTATCTTTACTACACCAACGCCAATGCTGACATTATTCAAGTTTGAGCAACCCGAAAATGCATATGAGGCTATAGTTGATACTCCATCACCAATAGTGACCGTTTTCATGTTTGTACAACCGGAAAATGCTTGCCCTCCAATATTCAGCACGCTATCGGGAATAACCACACTCGTTATACTTTTGCAATTATAAAATGCCATTGCATCGATACCAACTACACCCTCAGGTATCACTAAGTCATTTACAAGTGTACCGTTAAGATACAACAGAGCATCAAAATAAAACGGCGTACTGTAGCTATGGTAGAAATCTATGTTACACCATACCGCAATGTCTGATACAAATACTTTGCCAAGGCTTGTACAGCCGTAAAAAACATTTTCACCGATAGATGTTATTCCCTTGCCTATACTAATATTGGCAAGACTTGTACAATTGTAGAAGGCTTCAGAATATATATGTTTTACACTGTCGGGTATTGTTATATTCGTAAGGCTTTTACAATACGCAAATGCTCCATAACTAATTTTCAAAATCCCATCGCCTAAAGCAACACTCACAAGACTTGTGCAACTTCCAAATGCATTAGAACTAATCTCTGTAACATTTCCTGGTACAGTAATAGTTGTCATACTTGAACATCCGTAAAATGCGTAATCATAAATATGTAGCAATCCATCAGGGAGAGTGATAGCTTGAAGGCTTGAACATCCGTAAAATGCATAACTACCAATAGATGTCACTTTGGCCGGAATGTTTATGTTTGACAGATTTTTGCAATCATAAAAAGCATATGAAGAAATATACGATACACTCTCTGGTATAGTTATGCTTTTGATGCTCTTACAATTTCTGAATGACTCATACCCGATACCAGTAACACCGTCGGGGATGCTAATGCTCACAAGGTTACTACAATCGTAAAAAGCAGCCTTTCCAATACTTTTTACGCCACTGTTTATAATAACCGACTTGATATGATAACTATAATCATACCACGGAGAACGATAGTATGTCGGTGACCAACTATAGTCTTTCATGTTTCCTTGTCCACTAATCTCAAAAACGCCCGTCTGGGTATCAAGACTCCACGTAAGGTTGTCTCCGTTTTCACCACAGGCTCCTGAGTATGTATCTGCCTTGGCTTCGACACTTGCAATGCCGCTTGTAGCGATAACGAGGCTGAGTACAAACACAAAAAACAGCCCAAGCATCATTTTTTTCATGATTTTTCATCTCCCATACATTTTTTTGGTAATTACGCTGATCTTACTCATAAGTATATCATTCGTTTTGTGTGTTGTCAATACGTTTTGTGGCTTTTTCGCTTCAAATCGAGTTTTTAGTGTAGAATATCAATAAACAGAAAACCCATTTTGGAGGTGTTGGCATGCAATTCGGTGATGTCGTAAGACGACTGCTGGACGAAAGGATGATATCGCAAAAGAAGCTGGCAGAAATGCTCAACATTTCGCCATCCACTCTAGGCAATTATATACGCAATCTCAGACAACCGGACTTTGACACGGTCAAAAAGATCGCCGCCTTTTTCTCCGTCAGTACTGACTACCTCTTTGACTACAATGCCGACACCGCACTGTGCAACGATACCGAAAAGGAGCTGCTTCGTATCTACCGAGCCATCTCCTCTGAACAGCAGAAGATCTATCTCGAGCAGGGCCGAGCAATAATCAAAGCTACCTCAAAAGATCCTTCGTCACCATGATCATGATAGTAAGCCGCCTCGCAACTTTTCCTGAGTATCGTATGGGAAATCAATATAACAGAACAAGCGGGCAAGTGCTCGCTTGTTCTGCTAGGAGCAACTTTTTGTGCACACGGAATTCCACGAAACCCCTCCTCAAAAACTTTTGAAAAACGAGTTAAGGTAAAGCCGCACTTTGTGCTTCTTACGATTTAGTGAGGGGCTTTTTTCTTTGCCACATGCCCGTGCTCCGCACTCGAAAAATGAAACGACCATGAACATACTTCCTCCCTCACTGTCATTCTCGAACGAAGCCGCAAGCGTAGTGAAGAATCTGAGCGGGAGATGACAGTATCGTCACTTTGTTATCCGACCGGATCCTTCGGTCGCATTCGCTCCCTCGAGGATGACAGTCGGAAGGGGTACTGTGTTTATACGCGTTGCTAATGAAGCACCATCCCCGCTGTCATTCTCGAACGAAGCCGCAGGCGTAGTGAAGAATCCGAGCGGGAGATGACAGTATCGTCACTTTGTTATCCGACCGGATCCTTCGGTCGCATTCGCTACCTCGAGGATGACAGTCATAGGTGGGACATCATATACTGACCTGATTAGGAAAAAATGGCACTTCGGGCATGAATTTTCTTGTGCCATAAATTGGACCGCGGGTGCGTAAAAATATCTTCGGCATTTGATAGAGCTTGGGGACAAAATAAAAATCCCCTTCAAAAAAGTGGATAAAGCTTTTTGGGAGGGGGTGAAATGGGGGAGACCTTTTCTCGAAAAAGGTCCCCCCCTGCTCTTATTCTATTGTAACTACCCGTTCTATCCCGAGAAGCTCTGCCTCGCGGATGTCGTGGGTGACAAGGATAATGAGCTTATCCTTGGAATATTCTCGTATGACACTTGCCGTGACTGCTCTGGTATCCTCGTCAAGTCCCTTGAACGGTTCGTCAAGCACAAGTATATCAGATTCGGCGGCGAGGGCTCTTGCGATTGCAACGCGGCGTTTCATTCCTCCTGAAAAATCACGCACTGCCTTTCCCTGCTCTGATGAGTCTATCAGAAGCTCCGACAGAAGCTCGGCGGCTCTTTTTTCCCTTTCCGCTCCTCTGCCTGTAACCGCGGTGATATTCTCTGTTGCTCCGAAATCCGCAAACAGCCTGTCCTCCTGAAACACAGCGGCAAACCTGGGTTTTTCTCTGAAGATAACCTCTCCTGCGTCCGCTTTCTCCAGTCCCATGATAATTCGGATAAGGGTAGTTTTGCCTGAGCCTGAAGCTCCCATAACAGCAGTATTTTCAACTATCTCCGAACAAAAACCGTCAAGCACGCAATGTCCGCTGTAGCTCTTTTTTAAATCTTTGAGAGTAATGCTGTTTTTCATTTCCGCTCACCTCGCTTGTGCGGCAGCCGGCATAGCATTGCTATCATCTTTTCGCAAATGACGCTTATCACGACTATGACCGCAGTATAAGACAATAGCTCCGGCATATTAAAGCCGATCTTCGACAAATACATAGCCTCGCCCACGCTTCCATGCGGATAGCCGATCACCTCAGCGGCAATACCGCTCTTGAAGCAGAGACCGCAAGCAACCGACAGTGCTGAAGCACAGTAAGGAACAAGGTGAGGCACGTATATGTATCTGAGCCTGCCGAAAAAGCCTATCCCAAACACATCCGCCGCCTCTATAAGCTCCGCGGGTTCCGCCTCTATACCGCGTCTGAGTGTGGAATATATTACCGGAAATCCCATAAGCAAAGATATGATCACAGACACATACTGAGACGACACCATCACCAGCACAAGTATGATAAAGCTCGCTACGGGAACCGCTCTCACAACAGAGCAAAAAGGATCAAAAAGCACACCTATGACCTTCGCTCTGATACTGAGCAAAGCAAGGATAATACCCAAGACAGCCGAAAGAGAAAAACCTATCATTATTCTCGTGACGGAAAACAGGACAGCACTCCAAAAGGAACGCTCACTTACCTTCTCAAAAAACACCTCCAGCGTTCGTGTCGGAGACGGCAGAACGAAATCCATATCATATATCATTGATACTGCCTGCCACACACCTATCCAGAACACTGCCGCAAACAGCACATAGAGGTATTTTTTCATTTTTGTTTGCTTTGTTTTCATATCGCACCAGCTAAAAGAGAGTCGAGTATACTCGGCTCTCTTTGTCGTTTTTTTATTTTGCTATATAATAGAGAGCGTCACCGGGCATCTCTCCTCCGACAGATGCGGGGTTGGAATTATACAGTATTTCAAGATAGCCGCTGACTGCCGCCTTCATTTCTTCACCGTCCATATACTTGATATTGCATTTTGGGATAGCGGTCTTGGCGATCTCTATGTTTGTAATATTGCCGATTTTGAACTCAACAAGGTACTCTGCTATTTTATCAAGGTCGCTCGACACCATATCGCATGACTTCTTGTAGTCCTCAAGCAGTATTTTGACTGCATCGGGGTTCTGCTCGGCAAACTTGGTGTTTACTACAAGCACCCCTGTAACCAGAGCCGCCTTGTTCTCTACCTTTTCCCACTCAGCGTTAAGATCAAGAGCAACTCTCAGTCCCGCTACTGCCTTCTGTGCGTTTGTTGCAGCAGGCTGAGGAAGCATAGCGATGTCTGCCTTTCCCTGTTTGAGTGCGGCAAGTACCTCGGTCGCCTCACTCTTGTATTCTACTGTGAGATCGGTACCGACCTTAAGTCCGTTCTTTGAAAGGACGTATTCAAGAGAATACTGAGGGGTCGTTCCCGCACCTGTAGAAACGATAGTTTTACCCTTTAGATCTGCTATGGACTTGATGCTGTCCCCCTTCTCAAGAATGTATAGTACTCCGAGGTTGTTGACAGCAGCTATCTGCAGCTTTCCTCCGCTGTTCTTGGCAAGAGTGGCTGCAGCGTTGCAGGGGATGATCGCTGCCTGGATCTCTCCCTTGAGAAGCTGAGGAGCAAATGCATCTGCACCTGCGTAGATCTGATCGTACTTGTAGGTATTCTTCGAATCCTTGGATGCATCTCCCTTCAGAAGTCCGAGCACGCCTATAGTTGTAGGACCGTTGAGGGTAGCGATCTTGATCTCGGCACCTTTGAGCTCGGTAGCGTCATCAGGATTCTGAGCAGTGTCAGCCGTGGTATCGGCTGTAGTATTCTGAGTTGTGCCGGCTGTGGTAACATCAGCTGTAGACGTGCAGGATACTATCATTAGTACGCACATCACAAGGCTGACAATAGAAAATACTCTCTTCTTCATTGTTTTTTCTCCTGTTCTTTTCATTCTATTTCCTTTTTGGCGTAGGAAGTCTTGACACTCACACACTCTACTCTGCCAAGTGCTCCTGACAGAGCACTGATACGCCCTTCATCTCCCATAATACACAGGGTGATAATTGATATCGAGTATTCGCGAAGAGGCAACCCCATACGCCCGATGATGATATCCGAATAATCGTGAAGAAGACGGTTGATCTTCTCCGTCGCGTCAGAGGACTCAACTATGATACTTATGCTTGCTATTCTTTTCATTTCAACCTCCAAAACAAAAGAAAAACGGCAGTCTCCTGCCGTCCGTTTGTAAGATAAGTACATCCCATGCTTTTCACGATACCGAGACACACAGCCAAGGTCACGCTCAATGCGGGGAGGGTGATATCTGACAGAACCGACCGCTCGGGGATACGTACAGATGCAATATCGCCTCACGACAGGAATCATCATAGTCAGTATAGCATCCCTTGATCTCTTTGTCAATAGATATCACAAAAGTTTGTTAAGAAAATATCAATGCTTTGCTCTCTTGCGATTTATATCTTCTTTCTGCATCCGTCAACGACAAAATCCTCGCCTGCAAGATATGAAGCTCTGTCGCTCGCAACAAACAGAATAAGCTCGGCAACCTCGGAAGGCTGTCCGTTTCTATCCATGTAAGCAAGGCGTGAGGGTGAGTGGTATCCTTCCCCTATATTTCCCGGTGATACGGTGTTGACGAGCACTCCCTTTTGTGCTACCTCTCTTGCCAATGCCTTAGAAAAAGCGAGTATTGCTCCCTTGGTCATTGAGTAGTCAGCCATGTTTGCTATGCCGTATTTTCCTGCGACTGAAGCGAGATTTATTATTTTTCCGTAGCTGTGCTCCAGCATAGAAGGAAGAAACGCATAAGTGAAATAAAGCGTACCCATGATATTAACGTCAACCTTACGTCTCCATATACTGCTATTCTGCTCAACGAAGGGTACGTTGTCGTCGCGGAATATTCCCGCGTTGTTTATAAGAATATCGATCCTGCCGTATTCCTCGAGCACATTTGCCGCAATATCATTTACCCTCTGCTCATCTGCAACATCGCATACGTAAGAGCTGACCTTACCCCCAAGCACAGATATCTGTTCTTTTAGTGCTTCAAGTCCGTTTCCATCAATATCAACGATGATAACGTCAGCACCTCGCTCTGCAAGCAACAGTGCCGTGGCTCTTCCTATACCGACCGCCGCTCCCGTCACGAGTGCTATCTTGCCATCAAATTCTCTGTTTAGATCATTTTTTTGCATTTTCGAAACCTCACATTTTATTTTTTTACTATTATAGCCGACAAAGTGCTTTATCACAATAGCAGATACATTACATTATTTAGCAGAAACGATACTTATTTTATTATTGTCTCTTGATAAAAATCATTTCGTGTTATATACTGAAAAAAAGGAGGGATGCTTGGTGGACACCGACAGCTTTATCATAGATGAGTTTCGGGGAGTGATGCGTGTGCACGACCCATGTGGCAGATATCTCGACATGAAACGCCGCCACTGTGCCGTAGTTATCGTTACGTGCTCGGGTAAAATACGCTTTACTCAAAACGGCAAGACTCTCATTTCGGACAGCACTCATCCCATATTCATTCCAGAAGGTGCATCTTACGTAAATGAATGCACAGAGGAAGCGGACAGTCTGATGTTCAGCTTTCGCACTACACAAAAATACGAGGAAATGCTGACACTCTACCCGCTTTCTGTCTCAGAGTGCTTGTGGTACTACGAAACGATAAAACGTGCAGGCATCTGTAAACGCCGCGGTTACAAGCAAAAGCAGCTGTCCCTGATGTATTCCATGATCGAGGGAATGTTCTCTGCCCCAGAGAAAAACGACCGCCTTGCCGCCCGCTGTGCGGTAATGATCAGAGAAAACTGCACCAACCGTTCTTTTTCCTGCAAAGCACTTGCGTCAGCCCTGTTTGTAAGTGAGGCATATCTGCGTCGGGAGTTTAAAAAAGAGTATCAAACGGGTATCGGAGAGTATATGAGAAAGATAAGAATGGAAAAAGCAAGGGAGCTATTGCTCGAGCGTCGCAGTGTCAAGGAAACGGCTCTGACGTGCGGATACTCCGACGTGTATCAATTCAGCCGTGCCTACAAGCAGTATTACGGTCATTCACCGAGCATGACCTGTGAGGTAAAATATGAAATGGTATAAATGTAATATAAAGGATATGACCGAGGAATGCTACGGGTACTACCTCGGATTGATGGACACCGAGAGGCGGGAGCGGGTGCAAAAAAAGCCTCGGCGAGAGGACAGGCTGTGCTCGGTCGCAGCTGATATGCTCTTGCGAAAGGCACTTTCTGAAGACTACGGCATAAACGAAGAAGATATCAGCATTCTCGAGGACGAGTGCGGAGCTCCCTACGTTGACGCAATAGCCGTCCGCGTATCTATCTCGCATTCGGGAGACTATGCGGTATGTGCTGTTTCGCGTTACCCTGTAGGGATAGATATAGAAAAGATACGTCCTATCAGCACAAGAGTTTCGGAGAGGACCTTTTCCGAGAATGAAAAGAAATACCTCTCATGCAAAGGGGAACTTTCGGGAGAGGCACTTTTGCACTTTTTTGAGATATGGACAGCAAAGGAAGCCTACGGCAAGATGAAAGGCGAGGGGATAGCACTATCGGATACCGTGGACACAACGACGATTCAGGTAAAACGCGAATATTTCGACGGGTATGTCGTCAGCATCGTGTGTGAACAATAATAAGAAAGTGCCTGACGGCACTCTGCTACGCTCATAATCGTTTCATTCAAAGTCACAGCCCCGCTGTCATTCTTGAACGAAACGAAGTGTAGTGA
>JAZNOK010000081.1:0-3241 GCA_045580775.1 Eubacteriales bacterium | reverse complement strand
CATATAGGAATATGTCAAACGAAGAGAGTCAATTTATGCCGAAAAGCCGTTTGTGACGGCGGTATTAGTTCGGCTCTCCTCGGCTATAGCCGAGGAGAGCCGAACTCATATCGGTTCTTCTCGGCTATAGCCTAGGATTTTGTCTCGTCTTTGTGCAGCGGCTCGGATAGAGTGAGCATGTAGCTTGTGATGTTCATCCGAGAGAGCACAGACTTGGCCAGCTCCATGCAATGAGTGCATCCGTCTCCTGCATTCAGATAGATGCGGGCAGGGTATCTTTCGATAGAGTAGGTGTTTTTTGCGAGGGCGTTTTCGAGTGTTCCTTCGCCTTCGGCGGCAGGGGCACTCAGAGCCGCATCAGCCGCGAATGCCTCGGAAAAGTCAATAGCAATAAAGTCAAATATATCGTCTAACTTTGCCATGTATTCGGGGTCCTGTGTTTTTTCGGATGGCGGGGTGCATATACCTACTCTGAGCTCAGGGGAGCTTGCTTTTACCGTACAGATAAAAGAATACATCTGCTCAGGGTCATTTTGCACAGGTACGCACAGGACAAGCTCACGCACCCCCGCACGGTACGCCTCCTCGATGATGCACAGCTCCAGACTCTCGCGGACGCTCTTTACATCTGAGTGCTCGGGAAAGCGTGAGAGCAGGGGCATTGAGGCGGTGATCGCGACACCGTTTTTGGTTGCTTTGTCTATGAGCACGGAAAGCTCGATCTGACCGCTTTGGGCAGAGAGGGCTTTTTCGTATACGGCACTTTTGTATGTCGGCTTTCCGCTTTGGTCAGTCAGATTCAGGCACAGAGCATGCACAAGCGACCCGCACGCCCTCATGATGGCTCTGTCAGCCTCGGCATCCGAGATGTAGCCTTCCGCCGGAAAGGGAGAAGCCGCCATCGGCTCTATCGGGAGCTTGGGATATGCGTCGTATGGGGTCGTGATTGAAGGGAGGTTTGTGTCTTCGGTGTTTTGCGTGTCTGTGTCGGGTAGGGAGGATGTGAGTGTGTTGAGATATGCTCCGAGCCCAATGCTCAGGGCGAGGATCGCTATAGCCGATATAATGACCGCCAGCACCCGTCGGTCGATGGGTTTTTTGTGCGGACGGTAGCGTGATGGCTTGTAGTGCTTGAGCTTTCCCGGTTTCATATTCTCATCCTCCTTTTCTTATTTTTTTCTGAGATCAACCCAGAGAAATATTCTCGGGCAGAATTTTTGAGAAACGCTCTGTCTCGGATACCTTGACGGTAGCTGCCTTTACGTCAACCTTTTCATAGAATTTGCATGTGAGGTAGCGTTCCTTTAACATTTCAAAGTTCTTTTCCATGTATTCGTCGTCCTTTTCATATCTCTTGATGATATGAAAACCGTCGCCGAGCTCCAGCACGTCCGAAACTTCTCCCACCTCGAGAGAGAACGCTACCTGCTCAAAGCTCTCATCCATCCATCCGCGTGGCATGTAGTAGCCGTCGCGGGTCATTGTATAGTCGTTTGAATTTTCGGCTACGAGATTGTCAAAGTCAGAGCCTGCCTGTGCACTTTTGCATACGGATTCGGCGAGAGCCTTGCATTCATCGTAGCTTCTTTTTGTGTCCAGGGTGTTTATGTATACCTGAAGCACTCTGATAAACTCACTTTCAAACGCCTCGCGTACAGTGGCATCATCAGAGGGGATAGCACCGTCTGCGGCTGTCATCTTCATGAACAGCTGCTCCTCACACAGATCTACTGCACATACAAAGCGGAACACAGCCTCGGTCATGAAGTTTTCAGCGAGCTGTTTTTCATAGCCGCGTTTGCCTGTTTTGTCATTTTGCTCATCTCTATACTGCTCCATCACGGATGCTATCGTAGCGTCCACGCTCTTTTGTATTTCTGCATCATCGGTGCTGATGCCGTACTCCGCACACATGGCGACTATAGCATACATACCGCACAGAGACTCATAGACGTTCTTTTTTATCTCGTCATAGATCTTGGATGAGTCAGCGGAGAGCTGCTCGTCGGTGTATGCCGCCTTGTAGTTGAGAAAAAAGTATCTGTACAGACCGTAGCTGACCTCATGTCCCGCTACTGTCAGTATACACTCGTCCTCGGAAATGTTGTTTTTGTCCTTTGACGAGGAGCAGGAGCACAACGTCCCTGCCAAAACAAGAATGAAAGCGGCGAGCAAAGCCGCGATACGCAGTGTTTTTTTCATTATTATATAACTCCGATCAAATTTGAATACACAGTGTGATTTTATCACATCTGCATCCTCTTGTCAACAGAAAAGCTCCCCTATGATACGTGCCGCCTCGGAGGGTTCGCTTATATACAAAAGCTCAGTCGGTGCATCCCTGTACATGAGCACCAGCTTTTCTCCGCAAAGCATCCCGAGCTCTATTCCCGCTTTTGCGGGATCATCCGCTTTGACGGTCCATGCACCGGTGATATCCGACACGGGCATGATCAGATAGGATGATCCGCTGATGTATATGACATTTTTCTCACATACAAAAAGAGCAGTAGTCTCGGCGAGAGCCGCCCTGCGTAAAAACATAGCATAAAAGATCACCCCGCATGCGATCAGCACCATACCCAAAAACACCGCCGCCCCGGATACCGTGTGCGTGTGCTCTTGAGAGAAAAGTCCCCTTACAGCGACCCCCAGCAGTATCAAAAAGACCCCTCCGCTGCCCGCAGGCAAAAGAAACTCTCCCGCCCCTGTGCGTTTGAGACTGTCAGAAGTATTGCCAAAGCGTCGGATCAGGCGATCGTCTTTATCCTTTATGTTACAGAACAATCTGTAGGTGTAGTCTGTGTCTGCCATTGCTGTAGTTCTCCTTTTGTATTTTGAAAATGCGTTTTAGGTCTCGGACGGGCGATAGCGGAGAAAGCGGTCTGAGCAGAGCATAACGTCTCTCGGTCATTTGCAGAGTCTCACCCGCCCTGTCATCCTAGAAGGAGGCCCTGATCGAAGCCATAACCCGACTGGACGGGTCAAAAACATAGTCGCACTACTCAGGCAAGGGGTTGCCCTCGTATTGCTCGTTGTTTTTTCCTCTCCGCGGATTTTCTTCATCACCGTTTAGGTGCGAAAATCCGCGGAGCATCCTCGAAGGAGGCCCTGATCGAAGCTCCAACCCGACTGTCATCCTCGAGGGAGTGTGCAACACGACCGAAGGATCTAAGTCGGATAACATAGTAACGTCACTGCCATCTACCGCTTAGATTCTTCGTTCCGCTACGCTACACTC
>JAZNOK010000080.1:0-4705 GCA_045580775.1 Eubacteriales bacterium | reverse complement strand
AAGCATCGGCATACTCAAATAATAAACTTAAGACTAAAACGCTTGACATAAGTCTGTAGAAAAAGTATAATATATCTATGTATATATGCACAAATAATTTGGAGGGACAACCGTGGTAGATCTACTCGAACTGCAAAAATCATTTATACTAAAGCACCTTAAAGAAGGCGACTATGCAGCTGATTTTACAATGGGAAACGGACACGATACACAGTTTCTGTGTGAGAGTGTCGGTAATAGCGGGCATGTATTTGCTTTTGACATCCAACAACAAGCCGTAACATCTACAAAAAAACGCCTTGAAGATGCCGGTCTGATCAACAGAGCTACTCTCATTCTTGACTCTCATTCTAATGCCTCTGAATATATAAATGTACCTCTGAGTGCATCAATGTTTAATCTGGGGTATCTTCCGGGCAGCGGTCGAAAGGATATCACTACAATGCGTCATACAACAATTGCCGCTGTTAAATTTGCAATAGAACAAACTGCCCCTGATGGAATAGTCTTGATTGCCATTTATCCCGGACACGCAGAAGGAGACGCAGAAGGAAAACTTCTACATGAGCTTCTTGAACAATACCCAAGGTGGCAGATATGTTGCTCCATCTTTAAAATATTAAACTCACCTACATCCCCGTATTTTTATATCGTTGAAAAGAAGGAAGAAAAATGACTGAAAACAACAGATCAAGACCGCAAGCAGTGAATCACAACACAAGCTATAAACAAAAAAGAACCGACAAACAGCAAATATTTTTAGCTAAGCTTCTGTTATTTCTCATTGCATTTGCAGTGATCATGGTAATTACAATAATTTGTATTGGTTGCAAACACAATCAAAAAGATCCGGAGCTTCAAACGAACGCAAATATTACGGTAGATAACGGAGATTCCAAAACAAACGTTGAAGTACCTCTGTCATCCTTTCTGATAAATGACACTCTTTACATCAACTTTTCCGAATTTGCTCTTAAATGCAACATGACGATAACAGGTTCTGAAACAGTACAAACTTTTTCTGTTTTAAACGGTGAGAACACCGAATACATGACTGTAACATCCGATTCTGTGATCGCTCAGATAAACGGAGTTAATGTACAGATGCCTTTCAAAGCTATTTTGAAAGGTAACGAAATGTGGTTATGTATTGATTTTGTTTCAAACACTGTTAACGGAGTTCAGGTCTCATACGATAAACAAACTAACACTTTAACCTGCAAGAGGAAAGAGTTAAATGCAAGCACCCCGTCTAATCCATTGTATGAGAAAATCAGTTTTACACATAACGTGACAGAACCGCAACATACTGTCACCATTCCATCAGGAATTGATACAGACACACAAACGACACCCGAAACTACTGCTCCTACTACAACAAACAAGTCACCTTATGACTTTAAGGTTGACCTTTCAAAATACGAGGAATATATGGAGCCCTCAAACCGCGACGGATATCTGGTCATAGCAAACAGGAATATTCTTCTTGATGAGGATTATGTGCCAAAGGACCTTACAAAAGTTTATAAAGCACCCGGATCTGCCGATAAATACAAAATGAGCTATGTTGCGGCTATGGCATTTGAAGCAATGGTGAAAGAATCTGAAGCATACGGACTGAACATTTATCCATGTAGCGGTTACAGATCATACAATACACAAAAATACCTGTTTCAGAACTATGTAAACGGACATATAAAAAATGACGGTATGACATACGATGAAGCTGTGGCATACGCATCTACATACTCTATGGTCGCAGGAGCCAGCGAACATCAGACAGGACTGACAATGGACGTTAACTGGACAGAGACCACTTTTGGATCAACAAAAGAAGCCAAGTGGCTGGTCGAGAACAGTTATAAGTTTGGATTTGTCATTAGATATCCGGCTGATAAGGAAGATATAACCGGTATTTCGTGGGAACCGTGGCACCTAAGATTTGTCGGAAGATATCACGCACAGCGAATGACAAAACTCAACATGTGTCTGGAAGAGTATCTGGACTACATCAAGACTAATTCATAAGCAAAAAGCCTTCAACCATTATACTTTGGTTGAAGGCTTTTATACTTCATAGTAATTGAGTAATCAAACACATACATTCTTTGCACTTTCGGTCAATAGAAGTTTGTGTATTATTTGAACAAAACATTATCACGTGTGAGAAGATTCTTTCGTGTTAAAGTATAACCTACATCTTCGCCGTAATCATCTCTTGACATTTCTGTGTTATCATAAATAATGTTCACCAGATATTCGGGATTTAGATAATCGGCACTTGACACAGGTAAAATAGTATGTACCTCCATCAAATGCTCATAATGGAAGACATCGAAAGAACGTATTTGAGGGAGAATATCTACCTGTTTTTCACCGCTTTTTGTATGTTTGGTAATAACGAGCTGAGAGCAGCTAAATACATCTCTGATATGATCGCACATCTCGGGTGAAATATTTTTATCATAAAACACTATCTCATAACTCGAATACGCAGCATCTGTAAATTTACTTGTAGGCTCATAAACATCGACGATGTCCATCGCAGACGGAAGCTGCGAATTAAGAGCATCTTTTATATCTTCACATGACATCTGCCTTGTAATCTTTATATCGAGATATTCAGACTCACTCGAACAACCAACAGACAAAGGAGTTGCAAAGGTCAGCTTTGGAATTGGGTTGTACCCCTCTGTATATTTGACAGGAATACGTGCTCGGATAATAGCACGTGTCATGGTCCTGACAAGATCAAGATGAGATATGTAAATAAGATCTCCGCCTTTTGTAAACTTGATCCTGATCTTTTTTGGCACGTCAAGAGACGGGAGTTCTTTAATCATTTGCAGCAAGTTCGCTCACCTCCAAATGAAGCAGCTCCGCAGCCCTTGCATTGTCTGCGACAATCTACAGTCGTTTTGGCTTCATAAGCTTTGTGACGTTCATTTAAAAGAAACTTTTTAGTCACTCCACAGTCAATTATATCCCACGGAAGTATTTCATCCTCGGGTATTTCCCTATTAGCATAAAACGAGGGATCAACCCCGCATTTTTCGAAAGCGAGCATCCACTTATCGTAATCAAAACACTCATCCCACGCGTCAAACTTTATGCCCATTTTGTGAGCTTCAAGCAAGACAGGAGTCAACAGCCTGCTTCCCCTCGCCATAACAGCCTCGAGGTGAGAAACTTTTTTATCATGATAAGTATATCTGATCTTTTTATCAGTAATACATTCTTTAAGGTACTCTTGTTTTTGATCAAGCTGATCAATAGTTGCCTGAGCTTCCCATTGAAAAGGAGTAAACGGCTTTGGGATAAAGCACGCAACGCTGATCGTAACCTGTACCGGACGCTTGCGATTTCTCTGGGGATTAAGATAATATGCATCTATGACGCTTTTTGATAGATCCGCTATTCCCTTTATATCTTCATTGGTCTCTGTTGGTAAACCGTCCATAAAATACAACTTTACTGATGTTTTCTGAGCGGAAAAAGCAACATTGACAGCACGAATGAGATCCTGTTCCGTAACACATTTGTTGATTACGTCACGCATTCGCTGTGTTCCTGCCTCAGGAGCAAATGTAATGCCACCTGTACGGACACTCGATACTTTATCCATCAATTCTTTAGTAAAGCTATCGACACGAAGCGAAGGCAAGGAAAGACTGACCATTTCATCATCAGTCCACTCAAGAAGCATATCGGTCAGCCTATCTACCTCACTATAGTCACTGATACTCAAGCAACACATGGATATTTCATCATATCCGGAGTTTTCATAAGCTTTTTTGGCTTGCTCACATAAGACTTCAGGAGATTTTTCTCTGATAGGTCTATATATCATACCTGCCTGACAAAAACGGCATCCTCTGATGCAGCCTCGATAAACCTCCAGGGTTATTCGATCTTGTACAGTTTCGATGTACGGCATATATGTCTCGGTAGGAAAATACGCCTTGTCGAGATCTTTGATAATGCGTTTTCTTACTTTTTTCGGTATATCACTGTATTTTGGAGTAACACAGCGTATAGTATTGTCGGGATTATACTCTACCTCATATAACGAGGGAACATAAAAACCTTCTATACACGCCGCACGATGCAGAAAATCTGCCTTTGTGTAGCTGCCGTCTTCTTTCATTTCTATATAAAGACGTGCAAGCTCGCATAAAGCTTCCTCCCCTTCCCCGATAGAAAAAATATCAAAGAAATCTGCAACCGGTTCAGCATTGTAGGAGCATGGACCTCCGCCGACAATTATGGGATAAGTATCATCTCTATCAGAGGACAACAGAGGAATACCGGCAAGCGAAAGCATATTCAATACGTTTGAATAACACAGCTCATATTGTAAAGTGAATGACACAACGTCAAATTTGCGTATAGGATCCTTAGACTCATGAGCAAATAGCGGAATGTTATTGTCTCGCATTTTCTGCTCCATGTCATGCCATGGAGCAAAAACACGCTCGCACCATACGTCATCCATTTGATTCAAGCAGCCGTACAGTATCTTCATGCCGAGATTTGACATACCTATCTCATAGGTATCAGGAAAGCAAAAAGCCCATCTCAGTTTTATATCCGATTTTTTTTTAACTATCTGTCCGCGTTCACCCCCGCTATAACGACCGGGACGTGTTACGGATTTGAGCAAATTAGAAGAAAACATTAAAAATTACCTATAAGTCGGATCGTA
>JAZNOK010000079.1:0-4784 GCA_045580775.1 Eubacteriales bacterium | reverse complement strand
CATTCTTGTGGGAGGCTATTTGCAGATCCCCACCCCGCTGTCATCCTCGAAAGAGGCTATTTGCAGATTTCCACCCCGCTGTCATGGACTAAGGAGGCTGTTTGCGAAGCTCCACCCCGACTGTCATCCTCGAGGGAGGCTTTAGCCGACCGAAGGATCTAGTCGGAGCACAAAGCAACGTCTCTCTCGGTCATTTGCAGAGCTGCAACCCCGCTGTCATGGACGATGGATGCGGTGTCTGTGCGATTTTCAAAGAGACAAGAATAACACAAAGGAGCTGTAAAAAACTCGGCAGAGTTTTTTACAGCTCCTTTTTTAAATTCCCTTTGATATACATGCTTATTTAATAATAGGAAGAAACAGAACGGCACCGCCGTTATTCGCCTATCCTTACAGTGTGGACGGCGGGAACAGTATCAGAACCCAAGAACAGCTTTGCTACAGCTTCAAAGCTCGCAGGACTGTCAGAGACAAAGATCTCGCATTTTCCCGAGCCTTTTGCGGTATCAGGCTCTTTTGCCAGCTCTCGGGCGGCGGCACTTCCGCTGTTTATGAGTGTGACTCCCTCCCCCAGATACTCTGAGATATGGTGGGCTATTATCGGAAAATGAGTACACCCGAGTATGAGTGTGTCCGCACCGAAGTCCCGAAGCTGTTTGAGATACTCGGCTACAGCCAGGCGTGTCAGATTGCAGTCTTTTTCGATAAAACCGTTTTCAACCAGCGGTACAAACAGCGGACACGCAACCTCAGCTACTTTAGCGTTTGGTGAGAGTGCGGCTATCTCTCGGGAAAAAGCACCGCTGGAGATCGTAGCACCGGTGCCGATGACTCCGATTCGGTTGTTTTTGGTAGCACGAACAGCCTCTCTTGCCGCAGGGGCAACGACCCCTGTTACCTTGACAGGGTAGTTATGCTCGATCACAGGCAGAGCAACCGAGCTTACCGTTCCGCACGCGGCGAGTATCCGATCAGCTCCCTTTGACAGAAGCAGCTTTATGTCCTCATCGGCGTAGCGGTAGAGGATGTCTTTTGAGCGTGTTCCGTAGGGAACTCTCGCAGTATCGCCGAAGTATACGATATCGCACTCGGGACAAAGCTCCCTCAGCTCCTTCAGAGCTGTCAGCCCGCCGAGTCCGCTGTCAAAAATTCCAATCATAATATAATGTGTTATGAGCGGGAGGACTCTTTTTGGTAAAAGCGTTCTCCCGCACTCTCTCCCAAAATAACTGTTGTTTTGCTGCCTCGCTATCCTCCCTGCCTCCGAGCCTGCTCGGGTGCGGAGTAGCATTTCGGTGATGAATGCATACCGAAAAAGACGGTGTATGAGGATAACGGCGACCGTGGATTGCCGTTCTTACCCCTTTTTCATTGCGAGCCGGCATAGCTTCTCGCACAGCTCCGTGTACCCCAGTCCCACAGCCGCTGCCATCTGGGGCAGCAGAGATGTCGGGGTCATTCCGGGCAGGGTGTTTGCTTCGAGACAGTACGCACGACCGTCAGCACTGGAAATTATATAGTCGAAGCGGGCATACATTCCCAGACGCAAAGCGTCAAAACCGCATCTTGTGGCATTTGCCATGTCAGCGTATTGCTCATCTGTTATCGGAGCAGGGCAAAGCTCCGTCGTCTTTCCTGCCTGGTACTTGTTTTTATAGTCGTAAAAACCCTCAGTGGGTATTATCTCTATTGCGGGAAGAACCTCACCGTCGAGAATACCCACCGTCATCTCTCGTCCGGAGATGAGCTTCTCGCACATGATCATGTGCTCCCATTTGAATGCATCGGCAAGTGCCCGCTCGAGCTCCGCTCTGTTGTTTACGATAGATACACCTACGCTTGAGCCGCAGGAGTTTGGCTTTATTACGCATGGATAGCCGATCTCTCTCTCTGCCTTGTCGGCGGATGCTGCTGAGGGATCGTTTAGCATTACCCAGTCAGCTGTGAGAACGCCGGCACTTCTCAGCATCTTTTTGGCTATGTCTTTGTCCATTGCGAGCAGACTGCCTATGTAGTCAGAGCCTGTGTAGCGGTGTATGCCGTAGTTGTCAAGAGTAGCCTGCAACTGACCGTTTTCTCCCATAGCACCGTGCAAAGCCAGAAAAACAACATCAGCCGCACGGCAGATGTCGAGAACTCCGTCGCCTATGTTTGTACGTCTGCCGCCGTTCTCTTTGATCACAGCCTCAAGATCGGGCTGAGCTTCATCTACACAAAAGCTGTAGCTTGTGTTTTCGGCAAAGCACCCATCAATATCAGAGGTGTCTGCGTTCTTGTATACATCCAGCAGAGCAACCTTGTGGCCTGCTGAGGAAAGTGCATTTGCAATGAGCGAGCCTGATGTGAGCGAGACGTTACGCTCGGGGCTCAGTCCACCTGCAAGAACTGCTATCTTCATTGTTGTTTAGCTCCCTTTGTTGTGTTGTAATGTATTTTATGCGGCACTGATGCTGTGTGTTACCACGACATCAGAGGAGAGTCGTCTGCCTCATCTTCTTCTCCTTGCCTTTTCAGCACAGCCACACGCGGGTTTCCGGAATAGTCCTGTGCTATCTCACAGCTCATTTTGTACTGAACCGCAAGCTGCGTGATGCTGTCCTTTTGGTCATATCCTATCTCAAAGGCAAAAAATCCACCCGCCGCCAGATGCTTTTCGTAATTTTCAATTATAAAACGGTAAAAATCCATCCCATCCTCGCCGCCGTCAAGAGCACGTACAGGCTCATACCCGACCTCGGGGGACAGAGAGTTGACAAGCTCACTTTTTATGTAAGGAGGGTTTGACACAATGGCATCATATTCTCCTGACAGCGGCATGTCGTGTACGTCCGCACATATTACCTCGAGTTTTTGCGATACACCGTTTTCATGAGCGTTTTTGATAGCCATCTCGACCGCCCCGTCGCTTATATCAACAGCCACGGCTGACATGTCGGGCCTTCGTGCCAGCACGGATATCGCTACACAGCCTGATCCTGTGCACAGATCGGCAAAGCGTCCCTTGTGCCTGAGCAACTTTACTGCCGCACTTACCAGCATCTCCGTGTCAGACCGCGGTATGAGCGTGTCGCGGTTCAGATAGTATTTTTCATCACAGAAGTAGGCGTATCCGAGTATGTACGCGAGAGGTTCTCTGTCGGCACGCCTGCGGAGAAGTTCTGTCAGCTCGGCACTGTCATAGTCACGCTCGGGATCGAGCAGCAGAGATGCCGCATCCGCTCCGAACAGCTCCCTGAGTATTATCTTTGCCTCTGATCCGGGCTCGGGTGAACCCAGCTCAGAGAGCTTAGCTGTCAGCTGTGTCCGTGTCATTTGTACCTTCCGTTGCAGAATCCTTTGTCCGGTCCGGTGTGTCTTTGCCCTCGGACTCGTTGCCGCTTGCAGTTTCGTCCTCGGAGGGCGAGTCTGGTTGCTCGGGCGGGAACTCATCCGGCATAGCTGCCTTGATTGCTGCGATAGCTACCTTGAGCTGCTCGAGATCGGGCTCTCTTGTGGTTATCCTCTGCATCCATATTCCCGGAGCCGAAAGCATACGGACAAATACCCCGTCGTGCTTTCCCGCATACATGATAAACTCAAACCCAAGCCCGACCACCAGCGGTACAAGCAGGATCTTTGATGCCCAGTAGAGCAAGAGATTTTCCGCGAGTGCCGAAAACAGCATCCTTGCCGCCGTGAAAATAAATATGGAAAGGATCATTATTACAAACATGAAGCTCGTTCCGCATCTGGGATGGAAACGTGTGTGCTTCTTTGCGTTCTCGGGTGTGAGCGGCTCACCTGCCTCATAGCAGGCGATCGACTTGTGCTCTGCACCGTGAAACTCAAATGTACGTTTGATGTAGCTCATCAGAGATACCAGATATATGTATAGTACGAATATTGCAATTCTTATCACGCCCTCGCACAGAGCAAAGAGGTTGAATTTTGTCAGCACTCCTGCACAGAGCGTGTCAATGCCCTTGACAACCGCGGACGGCAGCAGCACGAACATCCCTACTCCGAGAACTATGCCCAGCACCATCGCTATCATCATTACGACATCCAGGATCTTTTTGCCGAAATGCCCCTCTATCCATTTTTCAAACTTGCTCGGCTCCTCGTCGAGAGCGTCACCGACAAATGCATCGGCGGAAACGCTCAGGGTCTTGTAGGAGAGTGCGAGCATTTCTACCATATTAACTATCCCTCGCAGTATCGGGATGTTGAGCAGCTTGTGTTTTTTTCTTACGGAAACGAACTTGTCATTGACGATAGTGATCGAGCCGTCTTCCTGGAGAACTGCCGTGCTTACGTTCTCTCCCGAACGCATCATGACACCTTCCATGACAGCCTGGCCGCCTACCTTACCAAGACGTTCCGGAAACGGACATGCCTGTTTTTTCATTTGATCTATAACTCCTTGTGTGTTTGTTACATATTATATATGTAGCAGTAATGCTGCAAAACGAAAAATATGCACCACAAAACATTATATCACGTAAATATTGCAAAATAAATAGCATTTCCGAAAAAAACGCAAAAAAACCTTAAAAAACTTTCAAAAAAGGTATTGACAAAGGGGAATGAAAGTGCTATACTAACAAAGCTGTCGCGATGAGCGGAGGAAATACCGAGCAGGTGGAAAGACCTGCGGGAAAAAGTGAATTTTTTTCAAAAAGGTATTGACAAACGCGAGTTGATACAGTATAATAACAAGGTCGCTCGGCGGAAGCCCGGCGGCGTAGGTCATTGAAAATTGAACAACAAGACGAGAGATGAAACACAAAGAGCGATGCAGAAAT
>JAZNOK010000078.1:0-13025 GCA_045580775.1 Eubacteriales bacterium | reverse complement strand
GTATGTTGCAGGCGAAGAGAACTCTGCTACTCCTTGTCCTGTCGGAGGCGTGTGGTCGCGTCTGTATGACGAGGGAGCAAAAATACTGCTCATAGGTGTAGGTCTCAACCGTAACACCTATATACACGCTATCGACGAAATGATAGATCTGCCCGACAGACTGGCACAGCCGATCTCACTGTATGTCATAGACCGCATGGGTACTACACACAGGCTGGAGTTTTCCAAACACGGCGATAACACCGGCTCTGAGAACTTCGGCGTATTTGAGCCTGCCTTGGTCAAGCACAGTGCTCTCAGATATGCTACTCTGGGAAAAGCAAAGGTAGGAATATTCGACACGGTTAGCGGAACTCATATCATAAAAGATCTGTGGAAACGTGCGGAATATGATCTCACACGCGAGGCTCGGGAAATACCGCGTGAATACTTCTAAGCATCAAAACAACAAAATAACAAATAAAAAGCACACCGTTACATTGAGACGGATGTGCTTTTTGTGCTATTATGATGGCGAAAAAACGTGCAGTACCGTTTGCACATGTATAGGAGCGAAAAAAATGAGAGAAAACATTCTATTCAATGACGGCTGGCTCTTTCACCGCGGAGACATCAAGGTCCAAACGCCTCCTGTCAAAGGGCCTATATACATTCAGTCCAAAACCGAGAGAATGAAGTGGGGACCTGCATCCAAGGACTATATTTCCGTACCCAACGACTCAAACTACAATCACGAATACAAAAGCGACCGCTGGGAAGAAGTACGTCTGCCGCATGACTATGTGATACTTCAAGAAACCGAAGAAGAATACAACAATGCACTTGGTTTTGTCAAATACGAAAACGCCTGGTACAGAAAAAAGTTCACCCTGGACCCCGCGTACAAAAACAAGAGAGTGGTCATATACTTTGAGGGCATAGCCACGCATGCTACCGTATATCTCAACGGGTGTCTGGTTACGCGGAACTTTTGCGGGTATACGAGCTTCGAGGCAGATATTACCGATATAGTAAAGTACGAGGGAGACAACTGGCTGGCGGTATTTGTAAACACCGAAAACCACGAAGGCTGGTGGTATGAGGGCGGAGGTATATACAGAAACGTATATCTCAAGGTCACCGACAGGGTAAGCGTAGATCTATTCGGTCTTTATGTTCATCCGCAAAAATTATCGGATGATGTCTGGCGGACAAACATAGATATTACCCTCCGCTCAGATGACACGCAAAAAAGAGATGTCAGAGTAGAGTGTGAGCTTTTCTCTGCGGACGGTATCCGCGTGGGAGCTGCCGAGTGCAACACATCCGTCATGCCCTACACAAAGGCAACCGTATCCATGTCGGCAGATGTAGCAACCCCGAAAATATGGGATATAGACGATACTAACATGTACACGGCAAAAGTCCGCGTATATGACGCAGATGAATGCATCGACGAATACTCCGACCGCTACGGCTACAGGGAGTTTTTCATGGATGCTGACCGTGGTTTTTTCCTCAACGGCAGACATGTGAAGATAAACGGCGTATGCGGACACGGAGATTTCGGACTCTCCGGCAAGGCTGTCCCTGATAACATATACCGTCACAAGGTCAAGCTGATAAAGGAAATGGGAGCAAACGGCTACCGCTGCTCTCACTATCCGCAGGCTCAGGCTACGATGGATGCACTCGATGACTATGGACTGATCGTAATGAGCGAGACCAGGTGGTTTGACTCATCGCCCGAGGGAATAGATCAGCTGGAGATGCTCATCCGCCGTGACAGAAACCACCCCTCGGTATTTTTCTGGTCCATCTCAAACGAAGAAATGTATCATATCCGCGAGGAGGGCAGACGTATAACCCAACATATGATGGCCAGAGTGAGGGCACTTGATCCGACACGCCCGATCACAAGTGCCGTGTCTGTGAGACCTGACATTGCTACCGTGTTTGACGATCTTGATATAGTAGGTATAAACTACAACCCCCAAAAATATGCTCCTCTGAAAGAAAAATACCCCCACAAGCCATTCCTTTCCACAGAATGCTGTGCTACAGCAACGACACGCGGCTGGTATCTGCCCGATAATCCCCAGAGAGCCTACATCAATTCCTACGACAAGGATACCAACGGCTGGTTCCAGGCAAGAGAGACCACATGGAAGTTCTTTGATCAGAGAGAGTGGGTAATGGGAGGATATCAGTGGATAGCATTCGAGCACCGCGGAGAAGCAACCTGGCCGAGAGTATGTTCTCAGTCGGGAGCTATTGACCTATATATGCAAAAGAAGGATGCCTTCTACCAAAACCAATCCATGTGGCTGGACAAGTCACATCCCATGGTGCACCTTATGCCTCATTGGAACTTCCGTGGATTCGAAGGCAGAGAAATGGATGTTCGGGCATACTCGAACTGCGACGAGGTCGAGCTTTACTTTGACGGTGAATCTCAGGGTAGGATAGCACTGGGCAAGTTCGACCATGCTGAGTGGAAGATCACCTACCGCACAGGTGAGATAAAGGCAGTCGGATATATATCCGGCAAGGCAGTATGCGAGGACTCACACAAAACCACCGGTGCTCCTGCCGCACTCAAGCTGATTCTGGAAAACGGCGATGATCTGTGTGCCAACGGTCAGGACATTGCACTGTACACGTGTGTTTGCCTGGATTCAGAAGGAAACGAAGTCCCCGATGCTACTCCCATGGTACGCTTCTCTACGAATGCAAACGGCAGAATAGTAGGCACAGGCTCCGATATCTGCGACAGAACAAGACTCGACTCTCCCGACCGCCGTATGCGTGCGGGCAGAATAGGCATTGCTGTCAGAGTAGGCACCGAAGAAGGGCCTCTTACACTCTATGCCGAGGCTGACGGACTTGCCGCGGCAGTTATTGACACCGAACTGTCAAACCGGACAAAGCACACAGAAGATAACACCGTCACCTCCGATGACAACACGACAAAGACAGTATTCTATTGATAACCGAAAGTCAAAAAGCGAGCTTACCATATATAAAAGAGTGCAAATGAGTTGAAGCTGCTTTTTATAGATGCTGATAAAAGTGAGCTGTGAAAAAACTCCGCGGAGTTTTTTCACAGCTTTTTTCTGTTTTGCAAAATAATTAAAAAAATATTATCAAAATGTGAAAAAATATGCAAAAACCTCTTGATTTTTGTCAGATAAAGTAGTATCATGGGAAAGTAATTTTTATAAAAAGCTAAATGAAGTCAGCAGGAGATAAGACGACAGTCTTTCCAAAGGGGTAATACTCTCGGGTGTCATATTGACGGAGACTGCTGATGGATAGCGATCTGGAGAAGTCTGCTATACGCAGGTGCCGAAGGGGCAAGGGCTTTTATGCTTAAATCTCTCAGGCAAAAGGACAGAGTGTTATTTGCATCAGGTGAGGTGTACTGTATCTATTGCTGTCTTTGTATCCGGAAGACGGCTTTTTTATTTTCTAAAACGAAAGGAAACAAACAAAAATGGAAGCATTGCTCAAAATCGTTCAAACAGCAAATTCCTATCTGGCGGATTACGTTCTGATAATTCTGCTGGTAGGTGTCGGACTGTTGTTCACTATCAGAACCAAGTTCGTTCAGGTACGCTACTTCGGTGCAGGAATGAAGAAGACCTTCGGCGATCTTTCTCTCAAGGGAGAAAAGCACAAATCAGGTATGTCATCCTTCCAGGCACTCGCAACAGCTATTGCAGCTCAGGTCGGCACAGGCAACATCGTCGGTGCATCCGGTGCTATTCTCGTAGGCGGTCCCGGTGCTATCTTCTGGATGTGGATAATAGCCTTTCTCGGAATGGCTACCATCTACGCAGAGGCGGTGCTTGCTCAGAAAACAAAGATCGTAGACGAGAACGGAAACGTACACGGAGGTCCTGTCTACTATATTAAGACAGCCTTCAAGGGTGGATTCGGAAAGTTCCTCTCTACATTCTTTGCGGTTGCTATCATCCTTGCTCTTGGTTTCATGGGATCTATGGTTCAGTCAAACTCCATCTCTGAGGTCATCTGCAATGCCGCAGGCGTTGACTATCACGCTTGGGGCTGGATCATCGGACTTGCTCTCGCTGCTATATGTGCATTCATCTTCGTAGGCGGCGTACAGAGACTCGCTTCTGTCACAGAAAAGCTCGTCCCTATCATGGCTTCAATATTCCTGCTCACCGGTATTGTCATTCTTTGCTTCAGAGTTAAGTACATCCCCGCTACATTCGGTATGATATTCAAGTATGCATTCACTCCCAACGCTCTTATCGGAGGTAGCATCGGTTATGCTATCAAGACTGCTATCAGCCAGGGTGCAAAGAGAGGTCTGTTCTCAAACGAAGCAGGTATGGGTTCTACCCCTCACGCTCATGCTCAGGCAAATGTACAAAGACCCCACGATCAGGGAATTACCGCTATGATCGGTGTGTTTATAGACACATTTGTTGTTCTTACCATGACAGCTCTCGTTGTAATTTCCACCCTCTATGCAGGTGAAGGCCCTCTCGCAGGACTCGCAGGAGAAGCATACACATCCGCTACATCCGGTGCTGCAGCAGTAGTTTCAAAGACCACCGCAATGCAGATGGCTGTCTCCTCAGTATTCGGCTCATTCGGTAATATCTTCGTCGCTGTATGTCTGTTCTTCTTTGCTTTCTCTACCATCATCGGTTGGAACTTCTTTGGAAAGATCAACGTCCAGTACCTCTTCAAGAACAGCAAAGCCGCTACTGTTATCTACTCTATCATTTCTATCGTGTTTATCTTCTTTGGAACTCTGCTGTCCAATGACCTCGTATGGGAACTCACTGACTTTTTCAACTACCTCATGGTTCTCCCCAACGTCATTGCCCTGGTCGCTCTCTCCAAGCTTGTCAAGGATGAGGCACTCACCAAGGAAAACAATAAGAAGTAAAACAGCGGTGCATTACGCACTTCCCTCTTTTATTTCAAAACCGGCAAAGGCACACTCACTTCAGACCCGAGTGTGCCTTTATATTTTTTCAAAGCAGTCATTTCTTACTATAAAAATCAGACATATTTTATGCAGACCGTCTTTCCGAGCTTTCTTGCATAATCGATCAGTGTCTTTGTTCCTCGGCTGTCCCCGTCCCAAAAACAAACAACAAGATCAGCTGTATCGGCTATTTTACGGCTTCTGATTATTCCTGCCGCTTTTCCGAATTTATCCCATTGTGCACAAAACCTTGCGATCCTGTAGCCATGCTCCATTGCATATCTTTCTCCGAGCATGTCCGCACCTCTGCATCCTCCCGACAGGATCGTTATCTGCTCATTGTCTGTATACTCTCGGATACACATATCTATATATTCTGCAACTTCCTTATAATCAGTATAAACTCTGCTTCCCGCAACAGCTATTTTCATTATTTCAGATCCTCTCGAATGGGGGTTTTATCCCCTTAATATTATAGATTATAACCCCCATAATAAATAATGTCAAGGAGGGGTTATAATGATAATATTTGAAAAATTGTGGATAACAATGAAAAACAAAGGAATATCTACCTACAGACTCAGAGAAAGCTGCGGTATAGACAGCAAAACCGTCAGAAGACTAAAAGCAAACGAAAATATCGAAACCAAAACGTTAGATAAGCTGTGCGAGGCACTTGATTGTGATATATCCGACATAATGGAATATGTCAGAGGTGAAAGTGTCCAAGATCAGAAAAAAAACATACGGCAATAGCAACATAGTCGGCAGGACGGTCGAACAAAATAGAGAGCTGAGCTGATATCGAAAAGCGGTATCGGCTCGGCTCTCTTTGCGTTTATTGAATATACTGAAAATAAAATTTAAATAAAAGGAACCTTCGGTCTGATGCCTATTATCTCAGATACGGCATCCGCGACGCACATACCGTATCCGGCAAAGCCTGCGTCGTTTGGATGAAGTCTCACATCGCGGAAATAATCGTAGCTGTGCGGCACCAGCTTGTCTCCGTCAAGAACATAAATACCGCTGTATGCCTTTGCACTCTTGGCAATATACTCTCTGGCAAACGAAAGCGTTCCCACCTTCGTAGTGAGATAGTGCCCCGCACGGAACACCGGAGTTATAACAAGCACCGGTACTTTCGGGTATACCTCACGGAGTCTGGCAAAGAAAGCATCCGTATCACGGCAAAAGTCACCGTGCTCTTTTCCTGCCCAGTCGTTTGTTCCATAGGCTACCGTGATAATGTCAGGCTGTCTTTTCCCTGCAAAAAGCTCGGGATCTATAGACTCCGCACAAAAAACATATCCGCCGACCCCCTGGTTCATTCCATCGGCATCCAAGCGGCGAAGCAGAATGTTTGTGTATGACTGAGAGGTATACTCGCAGTCTGCTCCGTGCGTAATAGAGTCTCCCATCATATAGATAAAACAGCTGTGCTCCGCATAAGGCTCAACAAAGCTCTCTCCTGCAAGCTCAATACGGTCAAATATGAGCTCCATACTGAACGGAAGGAAAATGCACACACGTTTTCTTCCCTTTTTTTCAAAAGTGTGCTCAAGCCTGCCCCTCTTTGCGTCCAGAGCATTCTTCTCAACAAATGAGTATGTCATTACCCCATCCTCATATATATCCACACTCATGAATATCCTCGAGGTGAGATGAACGTATTCAAAGTCCATGCAGATGCTCTCTGCATCAGTATAGAAATCCAACCGCATTCCCGGCTGCTGATAAACATTGTTCGGGCATCTGCGTGAAATTACATCCGACTGATAAGGTGTAAAACGTGTCGTTGCCAATCTTCCGTCATCTGTCGTATATACACTGTACGCACCGCGAAGCACCGACTTGAAGCTTTCCTGATCAAATATCATATTGCCCTCCGTTATATTAAAAACGTTTTCGGTCTTATTCCGAGGATCTGTGCCACAGCATCCGAGACACCTGCACCGTAGCTGACAAATCCCGCGTCATTTGGGTGGAGCCTTACATCACGGAAAAAGTCATAAATATGAGCAACCAGCTTGTCTCCGTCAAGAACATAGACATTTTCATATTTTTTTGCTGCAGAACTGATATATCCGCGTGCAAACTCAAATGTACCTGCCTTTGTCGGAATATAGTGAGATGCACGGAACACAGGCGTGATAACAAGCACAGGGACCGTGGGATATATCTGACGCAACCGTGAAAAAAACTCATCAACATCACGGCAGAAGTTCTCGTGTGTTTTTCCGTTCCAGTCGTTTGTTCCGTAAGCTACCGTGATGATATCCGGGAGCTTTTTGCCTGCAAAAAGCTCGGGATCGAGCGACTCACAGTGAAAGGAATATCCCGCTACTCCTTGATTGATGCCGTCGAGATCCAGTCTACGCATAACGATATCGGCATAAGTCTGAGAAGTGATCTCGGCATCATATCCGTGGGTGATCGAGTCTCCCATCATGAGGATATATCCCGAATAATCGGTATAAGGCTCAACAAAGCTCTCACCTGCAAGCTCTATCCGATCAAAAGCAAGATCGGCAGAATAAGGAAGGTAGACAGTTACACGTTTTCTGCCTGCTTTTTCAAATTTCACGGACATTTCGCCGCTCTTGTTGTCAAATGAGTTTTTTTCTTTATACGAGTATGTCAGCACTCCGTCCTCGTATACATCTACCGACAGAAATATCCTTGTGGTTATTCTCGCATAGTGAAAGCTCATAAAAATGCCCTCTGCATCCGTCCACATATCCAGACGCATACCCGCATTGTGATACGGTCCGTTTTGAATGCGAGAGCCGATTGCTTCTATCTGAGCATCTGTAAAACGCTTGGTACGCAGTGCACCGTTTTCGTCCTCGTATGTACTCACAGCTCCTCTGAGCAGTGCATCGAAGGTTTCGAGTGAAAATATCATTTTTCAGCCTCCGTAATATATTAGCGTAATATTGGGTATATTCTAACTTAGATTATTCTATCATCCAAGTTCGAAAAAGTAAACAAAAAAAGGAAAAAAACATGTCAGAAAAGCAAAACGAAAAGCATCAGCAAAAAAAAGCCGACGCCCCCGACGAGCACGATATAGAAAAAATACTCAAAACAGGCACGGTAAGTGCAGGCGAGGGGGAGTCATGCATCCATTGTATAAGCATCATCGGACAAATAGAAGGACACTATATACTGGACCAAACTCAAAAGGCAACAAAGTATGAGCAGCTGTTGCCGTTGTTGTTTTCAGTCGAAGAAAGCCCCGATGTACAGGGACTGTTGGTACTGCTAAATACAATGGGCGGAGATGTGGAGGCAGGGCTGGCTATTGCTGAACTCATCGCAAGCATGACAAAACCGACAGTATCGGTTGTGCTCGGAGGCGGACACAGCATAGGAGTTCCCCTTGCCGTGTGCACGGACCGTTCATTTATAGTTCCGAGTGCCACAATGACCATACACCCTGTACGCACAAACGGCTTTGTCATAGGTGTTCCTCAGTCTTTTTACTACTTTGACAAAATGCAGCAACGCATCCTTGACTTCATCACATCTCACTCAAACGCAGACAAAGAAACACTCCGTTCACTCATGATGGATACGGATGAACTCGCAAACGATGTCGGCAGTATCATAGACGGCAAACGTGCAGTCGATATAGGACTGATCGACAGACTGGGGGGACTGGGAGAAGCTGTAGCAGAGCTGAAAAAAATGATAACAGACAGAGGTGGGCATTGACCGCCTCTGTTCTGTCCGCAAATATTTTTTTGTTCGGCTCAAACCTTCATGATTTTTTTGACACTATATAAACGGGAGGATACAAAAAAGATTAAACTGCAGGTTGTCCCTTCTCAACAAACGGTCGATTGACTGACAGGTTGCTTGATGTTATAATCATCTCATGAAAGCGAGGTAAATATGAACTACAAACATAACATTGGATTTTTTACTAAAACAGACATGCCAAAGTATATCGGAATAGCTCTGGTACTGCTGGGAGTAATACTCTTTTATTTCGGTTGGGGGTATATATGCTACATAATTCTGTGCATTTCCCTGCCGCTCGGAATAGGGTTGTTTATCTTCGGTTCATCACGACGCTCATCCGAGTCCGATCTTGACACTTGCATCTCACTTTCGCTCAGAGACCTGGACCCTAAGCCGGACTCTGACAAAAGATTTGAAAAAAAGCTGGACACCCGCATACCGCCCATGACGGCAGAGGGATATGAGTACAAAGACGGTGTAATGATCGCAAAGGGAAAAGACGGCATCATCCGTACAAACGAGTACACAGCGAGCATCATCTACACGCTAAACGAATCTCTGTATATTATCAAACGCAGTTTTTCTCTCACAGAAGACAAAACCGTAGATACTACAGTAACGATACCTCTTTGCAAGATAATTGATATCGAGCTTGAAAGAGAAAGCGTGACAATCAGTTTTATGGGCAAGCAATACACCGCACCCAAATGCACACTGATCATCAAGCTCGCAGACAGCGGATGCTTTTCCACCCCGATAAAAGACAACATTCTCACCGATGAATATACAGAAAAGCTAAAAGCGAAGCTGAAAAAGTATAAAGCATCAATAATTGATAACTCTGATAACTGACCTGACATTCAGCTATATATGCCTACTGCTCTAAGGGTTTGTGCAAAAGGCTTTATATAAACAAAGTGCAGTCCTGATAGGACTGCACTTTGTTTATATCAGGTTATCTGAGTTCAGGAGAATTCTCTCCCATGATCCAAACAGACTCAAAATCAAAGCCTGCAAAGCTTGTTTCCGACTTCATATTTGCCAAAGTCAGCTTCGTTGCTGTATCATTGCCCGTGCCTGCTCCCTTTGTCATGGTGCTGAGGTAGTAGCAATTTGTCATGCTGCCCGAGTTTGCTCCGGCAACACCGCCTGAAAGCACCTTGGTTGAGCTTGCATTTACAATACTCGTAACTGTAGATGTGCTGTATGCGTTCTCTACAGCGGCATTACTTTCATTCAGACCGACAACACCGCCCGCATAGCAACTGGTGATCAGCGTGCATCCGTTCACACAAGCCGTGTTGTAGCTGTTCTCTACAACACCGTAGTTCCTGCCCACAATACCTCCGGCATAAGATCCTGCATTGACAGTTGCTGTATTAGAGCATACAGATACTTTAGAGTTCTTTGAGCAGCCTGTGATACCTCCGCCGTAGCTTGATTCATAGGAGCAGTTTGCCGTTATCGCTCCGTTGTTTGTGCTGTTATAAATCTCGGAATCTGTGATCTGTCCTGCCATACCGCCGGCAGTTACACTGGAAATTATTATTCCGTTGTTGATGCAATCAGAGAGCTTTGCCGATGCTGCATAAGATGCTATTCCGCCGGAGTATGTCAATTTCGAGAACATCGAACTGATCTGTGCGTTGTTTGTGCATCCGACAATACTTGATCCTGTGCCTGTGTATCCGGCTATACCGCCGGCATAGGCATACCAGAAATCAGAACCGACGCTGACCTCTACATTGTTTGTGCAATTCGTGATAGTACCTGCATTGTATGCAGCAATACCGCCGGCATAAATATTTGACTTTACACTTGTAGTAATACTGATGCTTCCCTCTGCTGTGAGGTCTGTGATCACGCCTGTATTATAACCGATCAGTCCCGCATACTCTGCTAAAGTGATCTTGGAGCTGTAGCTGATGCCGCTTACGGTATGACCGTTTCCGTCAAGAATACCTGAGAAAGGCTGTGCGTTGTTTCCTATTGAGATCCAACTTCCTCCAAGGTCAATATCGGATGCAAGGTAATACTTGCCGCAGAGATCATTTTTGACATCTGCCAGCTGCTCTGCTGTATATATAGCTGTGTAACCTTCATATTTCTCGGCAAGCTGTGCGTTTGACAGTCTGATGACAAGCTCTATAGCATCACGGTTGTTTACCCTTGTGTCTTCGTTTACATCTGCAAGTGAGAAATACCCTCCCTCGCTCCAGATGTCCCATCCGGTAAGACCGCGTACAATAAGTGCAATATCTCTGTTTGTGACAGTACCGTCAGCATCAAGATCTCCGAGGTCTGCATCTATAACTACCTTGTCTATAGAAGCACTCTCCACAAAAGAACACCTGAAGCATACTCTGTGACCAGCTCCCTCGATCATGTCGGTAGGTTCAACATCAACTATCCACTCGCTGTAGTCATGGCCGAGTGCTTCTGTCTGCTGTTGTTCTGTCTCATTGCAGATAGAGCACACTCTGTACTTCATGCCCGTATCAGTACATGTAGGCTCAGTATCTGTCAGGTATTCTCCGTATGCGTGATTACAGAAATAGTTGAGCGTTGCAGCACTGAGAGGATCGTTGTTTGTTCCGACAGTCATCGCTGTCCACTGCTCAGCTGTGCCGAGATAGTATATATTAGCCAGCTTTGAGCAACCGTAGAAAGCATTATTTCCGATGCTGCTTACCTTTCCCCACATTGTTATGGAAGAAAGATAATTGCACCCTCTGAATGCATCAATTCCGATCGAAGTCACTTCCCTCGGTATAACGATGTCGGTCATATTGTTTATGTTATAAAACGCCTTTTCACCGATAGAAATAACCGAATCCGGGATCGAGACGGTCTTTATATCCTTGCAGTTTATGAACACAAAGTCATTTACCTTCTCAATACCCTCGGGGAAAACAACAGACGTTACTCTGGTTCCGTTGAGGTACAGCTTCTTTGAGTAGAAAGCGGGGTTTGCATAGTAATCACCGTCGAATGCTATTCTGCACCATGCATCAAGATCGGAGATATGTACTACACCGAGGTTGGTGCAGTTATAGAATGCCTTCGATCCGATATTTGTAACACTGGACGGAACGGTAACGGTAGTCAGCGAAGTGCATCCGTAAAAAGCATAATAGCTGACAGTCTCTACACCCTCGGGAATAACGATACTCTTAATGCCGCTTCCGTAGAAAAGTGCATTGTCGATCTTTTTCAGTGAGTTTGAAAGAGTAACAGACTCAAGCGATGTGCACTGTCTGAATGCATACACACCGATCTCTGTAACGCTGTCCGGAACAGTCATAGCAGTAATATTGCTGCATCCGTAGAACGCATACATACCGATCTCGGTCAGTTTGTCATGGAGAGTAATGCTCGAAAATGAACCCGATATCAAAGCATAACCGTTGATCTTCGATACCGTCTCGGGAATGACAAGATCCGTCACCGGAGCAGAGCCAAGGTACAGGTCCTTTGCAAAATACAGCGGGTTTGACCGGTAGCTTTCATACTCGATCATAAAATATGCCTCGAGATCATCTATATATACCGCACTCAAATTATTGCACGCTTTGAATGCGTCCTGACCGACCGATCTCAAGGTAGAGGGTAAAGTAAGTGCGGAGATATCGGTCCTGGAATTAAACACATAGCTGTTTATCCTTGTAACAGGGTATGTCTGTGCACCGTTTGTCAAAACGTATGAAGGGATAACTACATGCGAGTCGGCGAGTGTATCGCTCACACCGTCAACGTAAGCAATACGGCTCTCGCTGTCGATGCTGTAGAAAACACCCTGTTCATCCATACCGGAGTCATCCAACTGATAGGTCAACTGTGAATCTGCTGTGATCAGATCATAATCGACACCGCTTTGTTCCGTATCAGACGCTATTGCAAACACCGACATTGTTAATGCCGCAATTAACACCGATACTGCCGCAAAAGCACTAAGAAGTATCTTTCTCATATTGTGCAGTTCCTTTCAAATCTTTATAATATAGGACATTATAGCATAAATACTGTAAAACTTCAAGAAATAACAATATTTTACTGCAGTTGTTTTATTACACTGACAGCGACCCCCTGAATACTGACTCCCTCGACAATAATATCCTCGTAGGAGTCATTTTCAGGTCGTAGTAAAAACACTCCCTCTATGTCCGTGCGGTAAAACCGCTTCAAGGTAGCCTCACCGTCAACAAGAGCAACTACTATCTTTCCCTCCGGTGCATCCTGCTGCTGACGAACAAGCACCAGATCTCCGTCATCTATACCTGCACCCGTCATAGACTCTCCGCGTGCATGCAGCAAAAAGAACGTCCCC
>JAZNOK010000077.1:0-4301 GCA_045580775.1 Eubacteriales bacterium | reverse complement strand
CCTTCGAGGATGACAGCGGGGTTGGGGAGATGGCATTAATTGTTACACTTACATGACAGAACTCCATCCGCCCTGTGATTCTTGAACGAAACGCAGTGGAGTGAAGAATCTAAGGGCGAGTAGTGAGTGACGAATATATTTAATCCTCAATATGCTCTCCCGCTTAGATAAGTGAGACTCCAAATCTTTGATTTGGTAAGTCGAACTTATGCATGCGAGCGACAGCGAGTCGCTTCCTTCAGTCGGCTAAAGCCTCCTTCGAGGATGCTCCGCGGATTTTCGCACCTAAACGGTGATGAAGAAAAGCCGCGGAGAGGAAAAAACAACGAGCAATACGAGGGCAACCCCTTGCCTGAGTAGTGCGACTATGTTTTTGACCCGTCCAGTCGGGGTTGGAGCTTAGCACAAAGCCTCCCTTGTCCATGACAGGGCGGGAGGGGGTTCGCTAAAACCGGTAAAAGCGTTTACGCGTGATTGACAAAGCCACATCCGCCATGTCATTTTTGCAATATTTTTCTAACCCCCGATCATGCAACCATGGTCGGGGGCTTTGATGTGGGGATGTGGAAAAATATTTTCTTATTTCTATTTACATTTTTGCCAAAGTGTATTAGAATAGTTGTGTATGTAAAAAATGGGAGGGTATGTGCATGGACGGAATATACGGTTCTATGGCTAGGTTCTATGACACTCTCAACGCCGGGCTCGATTACTCGGAGTGGGCAGACTTTGCACAGAGGATGATCCGCCGTCACAGCGGCTCTGACTGCTCTCTGGTTCTTGACGCTGCGTGCGGGACAGGCTCGATGACCATTGAGCTTGCCAAGAGGGGATTTGACATGACGGGGGTGGATCTGTCTCCCGAAATGCTCTCGGTCGCCCGCGAACGTGCCGCGGCGGCGGGACTTGGGGAAAGTATTCTCTTTCTCTGTCAGGATCTGGGGGAGCTTGACCTTTACGGCACGGTGGATGCCTGTGTCAGCACCCTCGACTCTATCAACCACATCACCGATCCCGAAGCTCTGCGGTCGTTTTTTGATCGGTTGCACAGGTGCTTTCTCGTCCCCGGCGGGGTACTCATCTTCGACATAAACACCCCGTACAAGTTCGCTAATATTTACGGTGACAATGACTTTATTCTCGAGGAGGAAGGTATGTTCTGCGGCTGGCAGAACAGCTACGATCCCGATCAGGGGCTTTCGTACTTTTATCTTTCTCTCTTTGAAGAAACAGAGGACGGCAGCTACCGCCGCACAGACATGACCGAGGTCGAAAGATGCTACTCTATGGACGAGATGAAAGAATTGCTCGACTCGTGCGGCTTTGACGCTATCGGGGTATACTCTGACTATGACTGTACGCCTGCCATCTCCGAGGATGAACGGTGGTACTTTGTATGTAAAAACAGATAACATGCGGCAAGCGGTACTGTTTTGTGTTTTTTTCTTTTAGCTTGCTGAGATAATAACAAAAAAAGAGGAAATAATATATGGCAACGATCTTTCGTGCGATGACCGATGACGGAAGTGCACGTATTCACGTGATAAACTCGCGGGATATAGTGAACCAAGCAATTAAATACCACAACACCGCACCCACGGCGACCGCGGCACTCGGAAGACTGCTGACCGGCGTTTCCATGATGGGATGCATGCTGGGCGAAAAAACAGACCGCCTGTCCGTCACCATGGCGGGCGACGGAGACACCGGCAAGATCATTGCCGCAGCTGACTACTGGGGAAATGTCAAGGGATATATAGAAAATCCCCTCGCCGATCCGCCGAGAAAGCAAAACGGCAAGCTTGACGTCGGGGCGGCTGTCGGCAAAGGCATGATGCGGGTAGTCCGCGATGCCGGAGGAGACGAGCCTCATGTAGGAACTGTAGAGATCACAACAGGAGAGATCGCAGAGGATCTCGCTCATTATTATGCTGAAAGCGAGCAGGTGCCCACGCTCATGGCACTCGGGGTACTCGTAGACCGAGACCTGTCCTGTCTGGCTGCCGGCGGAGTGCTGGTGCAGCTTTTGCCTTTTGCTGATGAAGAAGTAGCGGCAAAGCTCGAAGAAAACGCGAAAAATCTCACAAAGATCTCTGAGATGTTCCGAGATAATATGACAAATCTCGATATCGCAAAGGTTGCTCTGCAGGGAATACCTTTCACTCCGTTTGACGAGCTGGAGGTCGGATATGTCTGCGACTGCTCACGTGAGCGTACCGAGGCGGCAATCAGGGCGATCGGCAGAGCTGAGGCAGAGGGGATATTTGCCGAATGCATAAGCGAAGGCAAAGACCCCGAGATCGAGGTATGCTGCCGTTTCTGCGACAAGCGGTATGTGTTTGTTCCTTCCGACTGCGAGAAGATCTTCAAATGATCCGCTCTCCTTTCAGCACTTCTGCTATCGAAACATACGCTGTCCTTTCTCTATGATAGAGGCTGTATGGCAGAGATGCTGTCTGAGAATTTTATTTAGATTATAAAAACATTATATATAAAAACAGGAGTAAAAAAATGGCAAACGTATTAAAAAAATCCGAAAAGTTCATAACCCCGCAGGGTCCTGTGCTCACTATAGTCATGGACGGTGTAGGCATAGGAGCTGACAATGAGTCAAACGCAATACTCGCGGCTCACACTCCCACACTTGACATGCTTGAGAGTAGCTGCCCGAAGGTAGCTCTCAAGGCACACGGTACAGCTGTCGGTCTTCCCTCTGACGACGACATGGGCAACTCCGAGGTAGGACACAACGCACTCGGCTCCGGTCAGGTTTTCGCTCAGGGAGCAAAGCTGGTATCAAATTCCATTGAGCAAGGCAAGATGTTTGAGGGTACGGCATGGAAAGAGATCATATCCAACGCAAAAGATGCTACTCTGCATTTTCTCGGTCTGTTCTCTGACGGAAATGTCCACTCTCATATAGACCATCTCAAGGCAATGATAGAAAGAGCCAAGGCAGAGGGAATAAGCAAGGTCAGAGTACACATTCTCCTCGACGGCCGTGATGTAGGAGAGACGTCGGCTCTTGACTATGTTCGTCCTTTCGAAGATTTTCTCTCATCTCTCAATGACGGTTCTTTTGACGCTCGCATCGCATCAGGCGGCGGCCGTATGAACATCACCATGGACAGATATGAAGCTGACTGGTCTATGGTAGAACGCGGCTGGCAGACTCACGTACTCGGCAAAGGAAGACAGTTTGCTTCCGCTGAGGAAGCTATCAGCACATACCGTGCCGAAACCGGTGCTATCGACCAGGATCTGGGGGCTTTTGTCATAGCTGAGGCAGGCGAGCCTGTCGGAAAGATAACCGACGGCGACAGCGTCGTATTTTTCAACTTCCGCGGAGACAGAAGCATCGAGATCTCACGTGCCTTCGAGGATGAGGCATTTGACAAGTTCGACCGCGAGGTATTCCCGAAGGTCGTTTACGCAGGAATGCTCGAGTATGACGGAGATCTGCACATCCCCTCCCGCTACCTTGTAAATCCCCCTGAGATCACAAACACCATGGGTGAATACCTCACCAATACAGGCGTATCTATTCTTGCAATCTCCGAGACTCAGAAGTACGGTCATGTTACCTATTTCTGGAACGGAAACAAATCCGGTAAGTTCTCTGAGGAGCTGGAGACATATATCGAGATCCCCTCGGATGTCGTTCCCTTTGAGCAGAGACCCTGGATGAAGTGTGCTGAGATCACAGACAAGCTCATCGAGTGCCTTGAGTCGGGTAAGTATCAATGTCTGCGTGTCAACTTCCCCAACGGTGACATGGTTGGACACACAGGAAACTTCCTCGCGACCGAGTGCTCTATGGAGGCACTAGACCTTCAGCTCGCACGTATACTCCGCACCATTGACAAACTCGGCGGTGTGGCTGTCATTACAGCTGACCACGGAAACGCCGACGAAATGTATGAGACCGACAAAAAGACCGGTGCAGTCAAGCTCGGCTCTGACGGATCTATGAAGTCAAAGACCTCCCACACCCTCAACCCCGTCCCCTGCTATATCTATGACAGATCAGGCAGATGCGACTATAAGGTAAAAGAGGACAAGGGTACGTTCGGTCTTTCAAACGTTGCCGCTACTGTCGTAAACCTCCTCGGCTACGATGCTCCCGAAATGTGGGATGAGTCGATCATATTTTAATTAAGCATGATATAAAACGTTACAAACCTGGAAAACCCGGGGAACGCAGAGAATAGGCGGGGAAAACCCGGGGAACGCAGAGAATAAGGGGGGAAAACCCGAGGAACGCAGAGAATAGGCGGGGAAAACCCGGGGAACGCAGAGAA
>JAZNOK010000076.1:0-6947 GCA_045580775.1 Eubacteriales bacterium | reverse complement strand
GACCTTTTTTCTCAAAAGCCCCCTCCCCTCCTATTCTCTGCGTTCCCCTCGGTTTTCCCCGTCCATTCTCTGCGTCCCCTCGTTCTCCCTGTCCGTCCCTGATGATGGATTATTTTTCATAATAACTATTGACAAGCGGCGGTGGGAGTGATACAATATACGGTATCAAGCATAAATATGCACAAATGGAGTCTGAGATGAAAAAAATGTCTTTTGCAGGATACTTTTATTACTTTTACTTTACCTCACAGGACAAGTAAGAGCGTTTTTTGCTGCAAAGACAGAACCGGACAAATTACGAAAACGGCCGAGCAGTACAATTACGCTGCTCGGCTTATTATTTTGAAGCGGAAAAGGAACATGGAAAAATGAAACTAAATGTAGGAGTCGTAGGACTGGGACTGATCGGAGGATCATTTGCGAAGGCATACTCGCAGTCCGGGTGCAGGGTATGGGGCACGGACATATCCGAGGAGGTCATGGATAGTGCTGTCGAGTGCGGTGCTATCGAGGGGAGACTGTCGGATGAAAAGCTCTGTGAGCTGGATCTGGTGTTGGTTGCATTATATCCGTCGGCGGCTGTGGAGTATATACTTTCGCACGCGGGGATGTTTGGTGAGCAGACATGTGTAATAGACCTGTGCGGAGTGAAGGGGTCAGTGTGTCCTGAGTGTTTCAGGGCGGCAGAGGAGCATGGATTTACCTATGTCGGAGGGCATCCTATGGCGGGGTTGCAGTTTTCGGGCTTCAAATACTCGAGGGAAAATCTGTTCCGCGGAGCATCAATGATAATAGTGCCGCCGGAGAGTGCGGATCTTGATCTTTTGGAGAGGGTAAAGAAGCTATTGCTTCCGTGTGAGTTTGGCAGGATAACCATCACAAACGCCAAGAACCACGATGCGATGATAGCATATACATCGCAGATGGCACACGTGGTATCATCCGCATATATCAAGAGCCCCTCATCGAGCATGCACCGAGGCTACAGTGCAGGCTCATACAAGGACCTGACCAGAGTAGCAAAGCTGAACGAGGACATGTGGACGGAGCTGTTTTTCTCAAACAGAGAGCCGTTGCTCCGAGAGATAGATATATTTATCAAAGAGATGAAAAAATACCGCGAGGCACTGTACAAGAGAGATACAGAAGGGATGCGTGAGCTTCTGCGAGACGGCAGAATAGCGAAGGAGAGATCGGACAAGTGACAAAGAGAATAGGGCAAGATATGAGTGTTGTGCATGTAGATGCATCGAGATCCTACGATATATATATAGGAGAGGGACTGCTTGAGCGTGCGGGAGAGCTCACATCAGGGCTAAAACTGGGAAAAAAGATCCTTATCGTGTCAGACGACACGGTAGCGGCGTTGTATCTGGACAGGCTGAGGGGGGTTCTTACAGCATGCGGATATGAATGTACAAGCTACGTCTTTGAGCATGGAGAAGCATCAAAGAGTCAGCAGACACTGTTCGGGATACTCGGACATTTAGCAAAAAGCCACTTTGACCGATCCGACTCGATATTTGCACTTGGAGGCGGAGTTGTAGGAGATGTGGCAGGATTTGCGGCGTCTGTGTATATGCGTGGAATAAGATTTGTGGGGATACCAACGACCCTTTTGAGTGCAACAGACTCCTCAGTAGGAGGAAAGACCGCAATAGATATACCGCAAGGAAAGAACCTTGTAGGATCATTTTGGCAGCCGAGTGCGGTAATATGCGATGTAAGATTGCTTGACACACTTTCGCCGGAGTATTTTTCTGACGGAATGGCAGAGGTGATAAAGTACGCCATGATAAGAGACGCGTCGCTTATGACACTTATAGAAGGCGGCAGGGCAAGCGAGCGTATAATAGATGTGATACGCCGATGTGTAGAGATAAAGAGAGACGTAGTGTCGCAGGATGAGCATGACCGCGGTGTGAGGGCAATACTTAACTTCGGACATACAGCGGCACATGCGATAGAGGCACACAGCGGCTATGAGATATCCCACGGCAGAGCAGTAGGAATGGGCATGGTCATGATCACGCGAGCATGCGAGAGGCTGGGATTGTGTGAATGTGGGACACTTGAAAAGCTGTGTAGGGTAATGAGCGACTATGATCTTACGGTAGAGTGTCCGTATCCAGCAGAGGAGTTGCTTTCATATATAGAAAATGACAAAAAATGCGACGGCGGCGGAATATCGCTGGTCCTTTCAAGAGGAGTCGGAAGCTGCGAGGTAAAATGGCTGCCGCTATCGGAAGCCGGTAAAATGTTTGAGTAAAGAGAGAAGCAACATCTCTACCAGCATTACCACCCCCGACTGTCACGGACGAGCGAGACTATTTGCAAAGTCCCAACCCGACTGTCATGGACGAGGGAGGACTTGATCGAAGCCCCAACCGCCCTGTCATCCTCGAGCGTAGCGAAGGAAGCGACTCGCTATTGCTCGCATGCATAAGTTCGACTTACCAAATCGGAGATTTGGAGTCTCACTTATCTAAGGGCGAGAGCAAAGCAACGTCACTATCATCTCCCGCTTAGATTCTCTAGAATGCTCCGTGAGCGACCGCTGCCAGAAGGCAGATGAAGGGAGCTCTCGGAGAGGAAAAAACAACGAGCAATACGAGGGCAAACCCTTGCCTGAGTAGTGCGACTATGTTTTTGACCCGTCCAGCGGGGAAGGGAGTGCCGATTGTACCGATGCATTTTTGTAACGATTATGACCGCACTCCCCAACCCGTCTAGCGTGGTTGGAACTTTAACTCATGAAAATTATTCAAAGTTTTTAAGGAAAAAAACATGGATATAACAATACATCCGACGGTATTATGCGGATCATTAGAAGCGATTCCGTCGAAGAGCCACGCCCACAGGCTGATAATATGTGCGGCATTATCAGACAGACCCTGCAAGATAATATGTCCGTCAAGTTCGCGGGACATTGAGGCGACAGTTGAGTGCATGCGAGCACTCGGAGCTCAAATAGTCAGAGACGAAGAAGGTTATATAATAACCCCCATATCCAAAGACAGCCGCCCCGAGAGGGCAGTGCTGAGATGCGGAGAGTCCGGCTCGACTCTGCGGTTTTTGCTTGGGGTATGTGCGGCACTGGGCGGCGAGTTTGAAATGATACTTGAGGGGAGACTGGCGAGCAGACCGCTATCTCCGTTGTATGAGATACTGTGCGAGAGCTCAGTGGAGCTCTCAGAGCAGGGAAAGAGTCCGCTTTTGATGTCGGGCAGATTGACGGCACATGAGTATCATATTGCGGCAGACGTGTCCAGCCAGTTTATCAGCGGACTGATGTTTGCATCACCGATAATCGGCGGAAAATGCAATATCCATCTAACCACAAAGGCACAAAGCACCGGATATATTGATATGACGGTTGAGTGTCTGAGACGATTCGGAGTAAGTGTAGAAGCCACCGAGAATGAAGGATTGAAAAGTTACAGCATAGAGGGAAGATACATCACACCGTCATCAGAGATAAGAGCCGAGGGAGACTGGTCAAACGCGGCGTTTTGGCTTTGTGCGGGAGCAATAGGAAGTGCCCCTGTAGCAGTAACGGGACTGTCAGACAGTTCGCTTCAGCCTGACAGGGCGATCATAGACATATTACAGAGCTTCGGAGCGGAAGTAGAGAAAACAACAGAAAAATACTGTATCAGTCCTGCCCCTCTGACGGGCATTGAGATAGATGTATCCCAGACACCGGATCTGGTACCGGCGATAGCGGTGGTAGCTGCATGTGCATTGGGAAATACAAGGATATACGGCGGAGAGAGACTGAGACTAAAGGAGTCGGACAGAATAGAGACTGTGTGTGAGCTTGTGAGGTCGCTCGGAGGAGAAGCAAAAAGTACACAGGACGGCATGATCATCCGAGGCACAGGTATATCGGGAGGAGTAGTCAACTCAGCAAATGACCATAGAATAGCGATGGCAGCAGCTGTGGCAAGTTCCGCGGCGGCGGATGATATTACCATCATAGGAGCACAGGCAACAGAAAAATCCTACCCCGCCTTTTTTGAAGATCTAAAGAAGCTGGACCTGACGCAGAGATCATAGAGAAGCATCCCGACTGTCATGTACGAGCGAGGCTCTGTGCGAAGCCCCAACCGCCCTGTCACGGACGAGGGAGGACTTGATCGAAGCCACAACCGCCCTGTCATCCTCGAGCGTAGCGAAGGAAGCGACTCGCTGTAGCTCGCATGCATAAGTTCGACTTACCAAATCGGAGATTTGGAGTCTCACTTATCTAGTCGGAGTACATAGTAAGGATTAAATTTGTGCGTCACTCTCTGCTCCGACTTAGATCCTTCGCTACGCCTTACGGCTACGCTCTAGGATGACAGTCGGGATGGGGGTACCAGCTGATCATACTGCAACGTCATGGGAGCAGAGAGTAACGATTATGACCGCACTCCACAACTCGTCTAGCGTGGTTGGAACTTTAACTCATAAAAATTTTTCAAAGTTTTTAGGAAAGGGGTCCGGGGAAAACCCCTTTTGCAAAAGGGTTTTCCCCGCCTATATCGTTCCCCCTCGGTTTTCCTCGTACATCTAATAACAACCCCAACAAAAAAAGGAGCAAAGACATGTCAAAATTCACAGGAGAAAAGATCACGCTTGAAATATACGGAGGCAGTCACGAGCCTGAGATCGGAGTCAGAATAGGCGGTATTGCTGCGGGAGTAGAGATCGACTGTGAGGAGCTTGGGCGTTTTATGGCACGCAGAGCACCGGGCAGAGACAAATATTCCACGCCGAGGGTAGAGGCTGACGCGGTGGAATTTGTCAGCGGAGTCAAAGGAAACGTTAGCCTTGGCGGCGAGATACATGCCCGCATCCGATCCACAAATCAACGTTCAGGAGATTATTCAAAGTTCGCAGACAATCCGCGGCCGTCGCATGCGGACTATGTAGCAAGGATAAAGTACGGTGATAGCGTAAGCATGGCAGGCGGCGGGCCTTTTTCGGGGAGGATGACAGCCCCGCTGTGCATAGCAGGCGGAGTAGCTTTGCAGATATTGTCAAAGCGTGGGATCAGTGTAGGAGCACATCTTTGTTCGGTGGGAGCTGAGGAGGATGTCCGCTTTGACCCGGTCAGAGTGGACGCACGGCTATTTGAACAGATAAGACAAAAACCCTTCCCGGCTATAGACGATGCCGCGGGCGAGAGGATGGCAGAGCAGATCCTCAGAGCCAAGGCAGAAGCAGACAGCGTCGGTGCGGTGATAGAATGTGCCGTCACAGGACTTCCGGTGGGACTGGGCGGACCGCTGTTTGAAGGATTAGAGTCGCGGATCAGTGCGATCGCTTTTGCAGTTCCCGCGGTAAAGGGCATTGAATTTGGCTCCGGTTTTGAGTCGAGCCGCATGCTTGGCTCGGAGCATAACGACCCATTTGCCATAGAAGACGGCAGAGTCGTAACGGTAAAAAACAACTCAGGAGGAATACAGGGCGGCATAACAAACGGAATGCCTTTGATATTCAGAGTAGCAATGAAACCGACCCCCTCTATAGGAAAGGAACAGCAGACGGTGTCTTTGAGCCGGATGGAAAGTGACGTGATCAAAGTGGGCGGCAGACACGATCCATGCGTTGCAGTGAGGGCAGTCCCTGTTATTGAGGCGGTAGCGGCACTTGGGGTGCTTGATTGCATCCTTTGAGAAAAAAGAGTATAACATCAGAGATAGCGAGGTTGGATTTTGATGGATATAAAGGAACTGAGAGATCAGATAGACGAGATAGACAGACAGATAGTAGAGCTTTTCAGAGCGAGAATGGGTGTATCATTAGGAGTAGCAGAATACAAGCGTGAGCGTGGCATGGCGGTGTATGATCCTGCGAGGGAGAGAGCACTGTTTGCGAGGATAAACGAGCTTGCAGGAGAGGAGATCGGCGGGTATGCAGTGTCACTATACAAGACGGTGACGGAGCTATCGCGTACATATCAGCATCACTTGCTTGATCCTGATGCAGAGCTGAAGGCAGATATCGAGCGGATACTTGCATCCTCACCGAGAATGCTGCCGAAGTTTGCCCGAGTAGCCTGCCAGGGCGTTGAAGGTGCATACTCTCAGATAGCGGCAACGAGAATATTCGACTGTCCGAAGATAGCCTATTATGCGGATTTTGCGGATATATTCAAAGCAGTAGAGTCAGGAGAGTGCGACTATGGCGTTCTTCCGATAGAGAACTCGACAGCAGGATCTGTCAACCGCGTCTATGACCTGCTCAAAAACAGCAAATCCGGTATAGTAAAGTCAGTCAGAATAAAGATCGACCACAACCTCCTATCAAAAAACGGCGTAGCCAAGGAGGAAATACGAGAGGTATTTTCGCATGAGCAGGCGATCAGCCAGTGTGCCTCTTATCTGAAGCAGCTGGAAGGAGTAAAGGTAACCGTCGCCGAGAATACAGCAATGGCGGCAAAAGCAGTCGCCGAGAGCGACCGCCGCGACATAGCGGCACTGTCGTCGTATTCGTGTGCGGAGCTGTACGGACTTCACGTAGTAGAAGGTTCTGTACAGGACATGAAGAACAACTACACACGCTTTATCTGTATATCAAGAGAGCCGCAGATACTGCCGGGAGCAGACAGAACCAGCATAATACTCAAGACCCCGCATACACCGGGAGCACTGTACAGTACCCTGGCTAGAATAAACGCCCACGGAGTCAACCTGATCAAGCTTGAATCACGCCCGATACCGGAGCGTAATTTCGAGTTTATGTTCTATTTTGATATAGAAGCGAGCATCTACTCACCGGAGCTTGCCGAGCTTTTGTGTGAGCTATCGGCAAACAGCGAGGACTTTAAATACCTCGGCTCATATACAGAGCTTGTTTGACCGAGATAGGAGAAAAAAAGAACCCGAGCAGAGAGTAAGGATCTTGACCGATCGGGAATTAGCTAAGTCACAACCGCCCTGTCATGGACGAGGGAGGCT
>JAZNOK010000075.1:0-5340 GCA_045580775.1 Eubacteriales bacterium | reverse complement strand
CCCGCTTAGATAAGTGAGACTCCAAATCTTCGATTTGGCAAGTCGAACTTATGCATGCGAGCGATAGCGAGTCGCTTTCTTCGGTCGGCTAAAGCCTCCCTCAAGAATAACAGCGAGGTTGCGAGTGCCGCATGTACCGATGCTTTTTTATCGTCCATGACCGAAGCTCCCCCTCCGCCCTGTCATCCTCGAGGGGCCGAAGCTCCCCCTCCGCCCTGTCATCCTCGAGCGTAGCGAAGGATCTGAGGGCGAGAGCAAAGTAACGCTACTTCCATCACCCGCTTAGATAAGTGAGACTCCAAATCTTCGATTTGGCAAGTCGAACTTATGCATGCGAGCGATAGCGAGTCGCTTTCTTCACTCCACTGCGGTCACTCTAGAATAACAGCGGGATTGCGAGTGCCGCATGTACCGATGCTATTTTGGTTATCCCACCTGCAAAAAGAGACAGAAAATTCACGGCAAGTTCACAAAGGCATGCTACAATACCCTAGACAACAAAAGACTCAGGACGGTAATACAGATGAAAATAGGAAACACAACGCTTGAGCATGGACTGATGCTTGCACCGCTTGCGGGGTACACGAACGCGGCATTCCGTGAGATATGTGCAGGATACGGAGCCGAGTACACGGTGAGCGAAATGATCAGTGCGAAGGCCGTATGCTACAATGACAAAAAAACGCTTGTGCTTGCACGTAACAGCTCAGACATACCGATGGGGCTTCAGCTGTTCGGCTCTGACCCTGAGTTTATAGCAAAGGCAATACGCATCTTGACCGGTGAGAGTTACCTTGAGCAGAACAACAGTATTTTGCCGGCAGCCATAGACATAAACATGGGCTGTCCTGTGCACAAGATAGTATCAAACGGCGAAGGAAGTGCACTGATGAAGGATCCGCAGAGAGCGTGCGAGATCGTGCGTGCGGCATGTGAGGCAAGCAACCTTGCCGTAACAGTGAAGCTGCGTGCGGGATTCAGCGAGAGCAAAAAGAACGCCCCCGAGATGGCGGCGGCACTGGAGGCGGCGGGAGCGAGTGCTGTTTGTATACACGGAAGGACCCGCGAGCAGATGTACTCGGGCAGAGTGGACCTTGAGATAATCAGAGAGGTTGCGAGTGCGGTGAGCATACCTGTGATAGGAAACGGAGACATTCTCAGCGGAGAGGATGCGGTGCGGATGTATGAATATTGCGGGTGCGACGGAGTAATGATAGGCAGAGGTGCGGTGGGAGCACCGTGGATATTTGAGCAGGTGCGGGCGTATCTTACGCACGGAAAGCAGAGAGAAATACTGCCGGATGAGAGAGCGAGAGTGGCAAAGGAGCATCTTTTCGGAATGTGTGCATTGATGGGAGAGCACAGAGCCGTGCCTGAAGCGAGAAAGTCCGTCTGTGCGTATTTTAGTGATTTTCCGGGAGCGGCGGCGGCACGAGCCGAGGTAAATACCGCCGTTACGGCATCGCAGATGTGTGAAATAATCGACAAAATACTCAATAGAAGTGAAAAGTAAGATAATTCTGAAATTTTTTTGATATTGCGTATAAAAAATAAAAAATATACTTGCTTTTTTGAAAAAGCTGTGATATAATGACTTGTGCACGGCATAGCTATGCCATTTTATCGAAAAGCAACATAGCTGACCGACCCTCCTGTTCCGGCTGAATGATATGGAGTAGCAGACCTTGGACGGTTGGAGGGCAGATCTGAGTAGTAAAAAATGAGAATTATTTCGGAGGAATATATAATGATCATCGCATTGTCTATCATAATTTTTATAGCAGCAATAGTAATCGTAGCACTCGTGCTTATGCAGAGCGGCAAGTCCCACGGTCTTTCGGGTAGTATCGCGGGCGGAGCTGAGACTTTCTTCGGAAAGGAAAACGGCAAGAAGGCTGACAAGATCCTCAATCGTGTTACCACTGTACTTGCAGTTGCATTCTGTGTTGTACTTATCGTGCTTTACCTCGTTCAGCCCGACCCTGAGAATGTTATCACTCCCGGTCTTGATCTGAACAACTCACAGTACTATACCGACAGCACCGATACCACCGCTGATACAAAGGCTGAGACTCCTGCTGACACTACCGCAGGCACTACAGCAGATACCGCGGCAGACACGACAGCAGACACGACAGCAGATACTGCTGCTGTGACAGAAGCACAGTAAATTATCATTACAGAAAGAACCGCCCGATCTCACGGGCGGTTTTTTGATTTTGGATAGTTCTGTCTCCCGCTTATCTGAGTCGGAGCAGAGAGTAAGGATCTAGTCGGAGTATATAGTAAGGATTAAATTTATTCGTCACACTCTACACCCGCTTAGATAAGTGAGACTCCAAATCTTCGATTTGGCAAGTCGAACTTATGCATGCGAGCGATAGCGAGTCGCTTTCTTCGGTCGGCCAAAGCCTCCCTCAAGAATGACAGCGGGGAAGGGAGTGCCGCTTGTACCGATGAATTTTTGCAATGATTATGACCGATCGGGAATTAGCGAAGTCCTCCAACCGCCCTGTCATCCTCGAGCGAGGCTCTGTGCAAAGCCCCAACCGCCCTGTCATCCTCGAGCGTAGCGAAGGATCTGAGGGCGAGATCAAAGTAACGAACACCCCAATGAAAATTTTTCAAAAATTTTAGGAAAGGGGTCCGGGGAATAACCCGCCGCGAACCCCCAAACGAGCGTTGCTCGTTCGGGGAACCCCGTGAGCTAAAAAGGGTTTTCCCCGCCTATATCGTTCCCCCTCGGGTTTTCCTCGCCATTCCTTGGGTTTTTCCTGTTTTTCTCATGTCAATTATAGCAGGAGTATTATTGCGGCATTATGAGAGTACACTAATGCTGAGGTGTAAAAATGAAAAAGAAACAATCTAAACAATCTAAACATACTAAACAAAACAAAAGATCAGACACAAAGAGAACTGCACGCACTTTTGCAAAAAAGAGCAAGCAAAGAGCAGCATCAAAGAAAAGATCTGTCCGTTCGCTCACCCGCATAGGAGCAGACAGCACCGGCGGAGGTATAGCTGCAGGCACAAAAGGGCATAAAGACGACCGCCAAAAGGCAAAGCAAGCAAGCATTGAGCCTGCTGTTGACATGCACATAGACGGAGTGTTATATAAGATCCGAGAGGGCAGACATACTGTGTGGAGAATAATGCCAAACAGCCGCCGATACGGCTTTGAGCTGTGTCCGGAGGGCACGCTGTCTGCATCGGAGGGGGAACTGGTAGAAGCTGTGCTGACAAAGCTGCCTGACCGACACGGAGTTGCGGCGTGCCGCATCACGCATGTGTTCGGAGCGGCAGACTCAAAGAGGGCAAACTACGAGCAGATACTCACAGCGAACGGAATTGAGACAGAATTTTGCCGTGAGGCTGTGCTTGAGGCAGAAAGTGCCGCACTGCAGCCTTTATCTGCCGAGGGCAGAGAGGATCTTCGCGGAGAGCTGATCCTGACTATAGACGGAGCAGATGCAAAGGACCTGGACGATGCTGTATCTCTTGAGCGTGAAGGGGACGGGTATATTCTTTCGGTGCATATAGCCGATGTCTCTCATTATGTCAAAGAAGGCGGAGAGCTGGACAGGGAGGCTATGTCACGCTCGACGAGTGTTTATTTCACAGACAAGGTCGTGCCTATGCTGCCTGCCTGCCTTTCAAACGGTGCCTGCTCGCTTAATGCAGGTGAGGACAAGTATGCCTTTTCTGCTCATATTTCGCTTGACAGTGAGGGCAGACTCAGAGGAGTCTCACTGAAAAAAAGCATCATCCGCAGTTCGGTGCGTGGTGTTTACTCAGAGGTAAATGACCTGCTCGAGCGTGGAGAACATTCTGATTATTATGAAAAGTACCGCCGCGTTTGGAACATGCTGCAGGATATGCACGCATTGTACAAGCTCCGCTGTGAAATAGCAGACAAACGAGGCTATATTGAGCTTGAGAGTGCAGAGGCACAGATCATCCTTGACGAAAACGGAGATCCTGTAGATATCATCAAACGTGAAAGAGGCGACAGCGAGCGGATGATCGAGCAGTTTATGCTGCTTGCCAATGAGGCGGTCGCGACCTATATGAGCACACGCGGACTTCCGTGTGTCTACCGAGTTCATGAGCCGCCGGATGAAGAAAAATTGCAGAACTTTGCCGAGCTGTGCTCAAACTACAAAATAGACGCTACGCCCCTTCGCCATGGGAATGCAAGTGCTCTTACGTATTCGCATATCCTGTCTGCCGCCGCAGAAAAGGGCATTGCCGATATAATATCCGAGAGTATGCTCAGATCTTTTATGAAGGCAAAATACTCAGAGGTGCGTTCGGAGCACTTCGGATTGGCTCTGGATCATTATGCACACTTTACCTCTCCGATCAGACGCTATCCCGACTTGGCAGTGCACCGCATTTTGTCATGGGCATTGACACACGGAGAAGAAAAAGCAAAAAAATATGCCCGCTTTGCCCGAGAGGCGGCACTCCGATCGAGCGACGGAGAGCTGAGGGCATTGTATGCCGAGCGTGCAATAGCAGATCTATACAAGACGCTGTATATGAAAAAACATGAGAACGAGCTGTTTTCAGCCGGTATCATATCGGTACAGCCGTTTGGCTTTTTCTGTATGCTTGAGAATACATGCGAGGGGCTTGTGCCGGTAGCCTCTCTTGAAGGCTTTTATTCGTACAACGAAAAAACCGCCACCCTTACCTCAAGACACAACAGCTTTGCAGCAGGCGACCGCGTCACCGTCCGCGTCAGATTTGCGGATGTCGCACGGCACAAGATAGAATTTGAGTATGTTCAGACACTCGACCCCAGAGGTACACAGCTGCTGCACCAAGCATCCGAGAACGAAAGCTTGAAGAATTAAAAAAAGATTATGGCGGGGAGGAACTTTTTTGGGGGAAAAGTTCCTCCCCGCACCCTTCCTCAAAAACTTTTTTAATTATTTTTTATGAGTTAAAGCCTCAACCCTACCGTCATGGACGACCGTACCTCCAACCCGACCGTCACGGACGAGCGAAGCCCCAACCGCCCTGTCATCCTCGAGCGAAGCGAAGGATCTAAGGGCGAGAGCAAAGTAACGTTACTCGGGTATATGCTAAGCCCCACCCCCGCTGTCATCCTCGAAGGAGGCTTTAGCCGACTGAAGGAAGCGACTCGCTGTCGCCCGCATGCATAAGTACGACTTGCCAAATCAAAGATTTGGAGTCTCACTTATCTAAGTCGGAGTACATAGTAAGAATTAAATTTATTCGTCACTCTCTTTACGCCCTTAGATCCTTCGCTACGCCTTACGGCTACGCTCGAGGATGACAGGGCGGATGAGGCTTCTCGCATAGCCTTACTTG
>JAZNOK010000074.1:0-33876 GCA_045580775.1 Eubacteriales bacterium | reverse complement strand
ACCGTTACGAAGATCGTATTAAAAAATAACCTTACGGTAACCGGCGACTATACCGAGCCTGCCCATACAGGCAAGGTTACAGTTACTAGTGTATCCGGTGCTTCGATCACTTTTGTGAATAACACCGGACTTGATTTTTCGACCTATCGTCTGAGCGGTCCGACCACATTTGAGAGTGTTTCGGTGAAGCTGTCAGACCATCTTGTTTTTGCGGCTCAGCACAATCCTATTGTTTTTGGACAATCTGTCAGTATTACAAACGGAGCTAAGTATGCGTTTGTAGTCGGCGGATATGAAACTCCCACAGCGGACCTTGCATCCGACCTTGACTCCAATATTACCATAAACAGCGGCAGCTTTTACAGAATATGCGGTTTTACAAGGACTAAGGGAGCGAAATCCTATACCTTTACCGGTACTGCCAATATCACATTTAACGGAGGCAGTGCGGTTGCGATATACGGTGCATCTCTGTATAACCATTTCTCCGGTTCTGCTAATATAACAGTAAACGGCGGTACTGTCACCGATGTCTATGCGGGCGGTGATGTTACAAGACGACTCAACGGAGATGCCTCTGTCACACTCAACGGCGGTGCTGTCACGAATGTTGATATAAATAATGTGGTAGGAAATGCAACCCTCAATCTCAACGGCATATGTCCAAATGCAGTAACCGTCAGCTATGCCAGCGACACTATAAAGACACTTGCAGAGAAGGCAGGTTCCCAGAAAACTGCAAACTACAATGCACTGTTCTGCACAGATGCTGTAGTAGAGTCGCTGAGATCATGCTTCGATCAAGTCAACAACGATACTGTGATCTACGCAGGCTCAGGCAGCGGCGACGGCTCGAGTGCGAGTGCACCCTTGGCTAGCTTTGCGGAGGCTTACGAGAAGATAGCACAGTATGGCGGTACTTTGTACATAGTAGGAACAGCAAACTGCGACAGAGCGATACAGAACAGCTCGTTCTCGGAACCTGTAATTATCAGGGGCTATTCGAGCGGAGATTCTATAGCTCTGGGCGATGGATATGTGCTTGATCTTTACACCAAGACTACTGTATCCAATGTATCTCTTGACTCTGCAGGTGCTTGTTTAGTCAAGTGCCATGCATCCGAAATAACTATAGCTGAGGATGTTGGCTGTTCGGGTGAGATATCTTTGTATGCAGGGACTGTCAGCGGTGCCGATGTTGTATGCAACATAGCGGGCGGTGACTTTGCTTTGGTTTCCGGCTCTCTTGAATCTGCGGGCAACGTTACTGTCAATGTTACAGGCGGTGTGATCGATGTGCTTGCAGGCTCGGAAAAAACAGCAGAGAATGTGAGAATAGAGATGGCGGGCGGCAGTGTCGGCACTGTCTACGCATCCAAAGGCACAGTATCCGGAAATACTACAGTAAAGCTCGCTGCCGGCTCTGTCACGAAGCTTTGCATGCCGCAGACCGCAAAAAAGAGCATTCTCAGTATTGCATCGGCGTCGGTTTCTTCGTTTGATAACTCTGCACTTGCGGCGTCGGGCGAGAGCACATTTGTGCTTGGCCGTGGAGCGACCCAGAGTGAGTTTGCGTCTATTATTTCCGATTTTGATACCGTGAAGAGGGAGAACACCATCTATGTAGCCGACGGCGGAACCGGAAACGGTATTAGTGCTCTTACTCCTGCCGCGGATATAAGAACCGCCGTAACAACTCTCGGCTCTGAGGGCAAGATCGTAATATCCGGAAAATATACTATATCTGCCCACTGGGCAATGAAATCACACAGCTACCCTGTTACAGTGACGAGCGTAGATGCCGATTATGATTACAGGGATGTTGCCGCAATAGATCTCGACGGCAACTTGGTGCTTGGCGGAGAGACTGTTTTTGAGAATATAAACTTCACCTGTCCAAACTCCAACGTGTTTATCTACGCAAATGAGAAAAAGCTCACGATAGGCGACGGTGTTAATAGCACTCTTACAAACGCAAATACTAATTACATAAACATCTCGGGAGGCAGAGTAGACAACAAGGGTAACGGAGACGGTAATATTACTGTTAACAGCGGCGACTGGGGTAAATTCCGCGGCGGCTCTGTAAAAACAGGAACAGTAAGTACAAAGAACTCCGTCATCGACCTTACGGTCAACGGCGGTAAGTTCCACGGATATTTCCTCTGCGGCTCGCGTGGAAATGTCTATGGAGACATCAACCTCACAGTCAACGGCGGAACCTTCATGCAGGGAATATTTGCTGTATATGAGGAGGACAGTGCCGAGTACGACAGATATTTTGACTATGATGTTGTTTTTGACATCAACGGCGGAGAGTTCTATGCTGAGATATCTCCTGCCAGAGACAAGCAGACCGAGCTTCACGGGACATACACGGTAAATCTGCGTGGCGGTGAGTTTTCCGGACTTACCGACATGTGCGGGTCTGAGGAGTATGCGGGAGATATGACAAGCGTACTCAATATATCCTCAGGTGTGAAAACTACCGCAGCACAGACAGGTTCGAGCAGCTTTACCAATTACCTGCGTAGAAACAACGCAGACCCATGGCTCTTCTATCACGACGGTTATTATTACTACACATGCACAGGAGCTACATCGGTATCTCTTATCAAAGCTGCAAATATAGCAGACATAAAGACCGCTTCTTCCAAGGTAATTCTCAAGCCCACCGAAGGAGTAAACATGTGGTCGCCTGAGATCCATTACTTTACCGAAGCTGAGGCAGGTGAAGGAAATGAAGGATGGTACATGTTCATCGGTTACGATGACGGTACTACGGCAAATCAGCGTCAGTATGTAGCGAAGTGCCTTGACGGAGATAACCTTATGGGCAGATGGGGCAACCCTGTTACAGGTGAGATAAACGTGCCTCAAAAGGTAGAATTTCCCGAGTCTCCTGAAACAAACGAGACTGCACTCTGCGGAGGAATGTCTGTTATCAGAATAAACGGAACTGCATATCTCACGTTTGTGAGTGAGGTCGGACGTGATACAGCAGATTTCCATCAGACTATCAATATCACCGAGTTTGAGAATCCCTGGACGATGAAGGGAGTGCCTACCGTTATCTGCGAGCCCGAATATGATTGGGAGGCAGGAGGCTCCGGATACAGCGAGACTATCGGTACATGGTATCCAAAGGTAGTTGAGGGAGCCAGTGCTGTATACAGCGACAACGGAGATGTTTATCTGATGTACACAGGATCCGGTTACTGGACTATCTATTACCAGCTCGGATACCTCAAATTTACAGGTACAGATCCCCTTGTCCGTTCCAGCTGGACAAAGAATCCCGAACCTGTCTTCTCGCTTAACGATGAGATAAACGGTTGCGGACATGCGTCTTACTTTAAAGATCACAACGGTGATTACTGGGCATGTTACCATGCATATATAGGAAAAGATACCTCGTCAAAGCGTTTCTCTTTTGTCGAGAGGATTTATGTGAGCGGAGACGGTGTCAGTATCGGAAACGGTTCAGGACATCCCGCACCTCTTTCTACAGTTTATACCTTGACTGTGAACCCCATGCCTCTTGAGAAAAAGATACACGGTTTTGGCTCTGTTGAGAAGATCGTTCAAAACATTGTGATCACTACTCCTGCACAGCTGATCGAGCTTATGAATACTCCTGAGCTCTGGGCAGACAATATCTTCCTTGCTGACGATATAGATCTGTCGCAGTATGCGGGAACTCTCTCTCAGGCTCCTTTGGGTAATGTTACAACACCCTTTACAGGGAACTTTGACGGAAGAGGATATACCGTCAGAGGAATAGATATAACAGCAGAGGTAAGCGTCGGATTGTTCGGACGTATCGGCGGCGGTGCTGTTGTAAAGAACTTTACAGCTTACGGAAACGTAAAGAACAATTACGGTGCTTCCAGTGCGGAGAGCGTTGATGCAAGCGGGAATTATGTATCTACAGGAGCAATAGCCGGAAGTATCTTCGGCGGAACGCTTGAAAATATCGTTTCTTACGTTTCTGTGGATGCAAACGGAAACGCAGGCGGACTTGTCGGAATGATCTATGTTACCGATGCTTGGTCGGTAACGGTAAACAATTGTACAAATTACGGCTCTGTTACTAACAAGTACGGCAATACAGGCGGTCTTTTCGGAAGAATACAGGCACTCGGTTCGGCTGAGCGTGGTGTTTATGTATATGGATGCGAGAACCGTGCAGATGTAACGTCTACATCTTCCGATAGATGCCGAGTCGGAGGAATTGCAGGCTACATCCGCACCGAGACTCAGAGCGTTGTTATCGAGAAGTGTGCAAACTACGGCAATATCACAGGCAATAACACATCTACCGCAACAAACAACATTCCTCATGTCGGAGGTATTGCGGGAAGATGTGAGATAACTGCAGGAGCGAATGCCGCTCTGATCATCAAAGACTCTAAAAACAGCGGAAATATCTTGTCAAGAGTCCGCGGAGGCGGAATCGTGGGTGTTGTTACACGTTCTGCTACATGTATTGCAGAGAGCGGTATTTACGGATGCGAGAACAGAGGCAGCATTATCGGAAATCACAACGGTACGTCCACCGTTCAGATAGGCGGTATTGCAGGATATATCGACAATAACTATGATACACTCAATCTTTCGGTTGCAGACTGTGTGAACTACGCTTCTGTGTCTTGCACAAACGGTAAGGGATATGTCGGAGGAATTATCGGCGGTCAGGATTCGGCAGATCTTATCAGATGCGTGAACTACGGAGTTTGTACAGGTGTATCTACAGGCTTTGTCGGAGCTCTCAGCGGAGTTGAGGTCAATGACGGAAAGTACAAGACAGCGAACTGCTATGCTCTCTTTGGTACTGCATCCTCTTTGTACGGATACAGCAGATCAAGCTATTGTACCGAGACTGCCAATGCTTTTGTGGGTGACACAGACATGACAAAGCTTGCATCATATCCTGCTCTTGACTTTGAACAGGTATGGGTAATGCGAGAGGAGGGAGCGGTCCTTCGTGCTCATGCACCTGCACTTTCCGGAGACATTGACGGTGATGCGTGGCTTACAAACAGCGATGTAACAATGCTTGTAAGATACCTGTCAGGTTGGAACGTAGACGGCGATGTCGAGCTGTGCGACTGCAACCTCGACGGAAAGATAACCAATCGTGATGCTATAGAGGTGATCAGCAAATTGTCTGAGATCGATTACTGATCTGAGCACACAATAATACACAAGCACGTGCCCGAGTTTTGTCGGGCACGTGCTATTTATATTATTATCCCGCCTCTCATCAGGTATGAGGTGCTGAGCTTTTTACCGAAGTACCTCTACGGTAAATAAACGGTTAAGACATGTGTGAACGGCATATATCAAACCTGTTTTTTTTTGGATCTCATTTTGCATGAGCCGAAACAAACATGAGGTAAAACTTCACACACAAAACGCTATACAAAATATACGAAGAAAATGTTATTATTACTTTGAATATGTGTTTATATTCTCATATATCCGTTTTGGAGACTATCTCGGTCGGTCTGCTGCGGTATGTTGGACACAAGTGACGGTAATATGAGTTTAAATACGAAATCGATATAAAATACAGGAGTTTTTATGGAGAAGAGAAATACTATGATTATAGTAGCGATTGTTGCGGTTTTGTGCTTGCTTGTGTGTATTGCGGTATCATTTGCGGCTATGGCGGACAATTCTCAGGATGTGGTGTTTTTGAGCGATGACGGTGATGATAACAATGACGGTGCATCAGCTGAAAGTCCCGTGTGTACACTGGAGTGTGCTTATAATAAGATAGCCGGCAACGGTACGATAGTATTGTGCGGTGCTTATTCGGTTTCGTCGTCGGGCGTGGCAGAGCTGCCTGTAGCTGACGGCCATGTTACTCTCACAGGTGTGTATGATGGGATAGACTACTGCTCGGATGTCGGAGCAAGGCTTGTGCTGAGCACGGACGTTTACATAGGCTCGGATATGACGGTTGAGAATCTGTATATCGAGCAGTCTGCCGCTATCAAAATGTTCTGTCAGGGGCATAATGTAAAGATCGGATACGGTGTCAGCACTTCATCAAATGCTACCCCTCCTTCGATATTCGGCGGAACTGATCTGACAAAATCGACTGTGAATATCAAAAATTCGCAGTTTTTTGACTTTACTCTTGAAATTTGCTCGGGTACATGGCAGTATGTGAGCTGCGGAAACTTCCGCTCGGGCGAGAATACCATTATTGGTGTGATAGGAGACGCTTCTCTTATTATCAACGGCGGAAACTTCAAAGCTACAGGCACGGGAGACTCTGACAAAGAAGTAGTCTCCGGTATCAGCGGGTCAGGACTCTTCGGAGATCTGTACATGGAGATCAACGGCGGTACGTTTTCATGTTCTGTTTTCGGTGCTTCATTCTGCGGAATGAACGGTTCCCGCAGAATACCCGGACATTATGGAGATATGCGTATCGTGATCAATGGGGGCGTTTTCAACGGTACACAAATATCAGCTGTCCAGGACAAGCTGAACTTCCTCGACGGAGACTTTTCTCTCGAGATCAACAAAGCGACCTTTTCAAGCTCGCTTGCACAGATCTCTGCTGAGGGAGTCGATGGCACATCTTATATCAGCTGTCCGAGCTCACTCGAAAAATATCTGGTCGATTTTGGCTCGAATGTCTATGTCAGATCGACCGGCAGGGATACAAACAGCGGAACAAAGAATTACCCGGTAAAGACTCTTGGAGCAGCTGCCAAGCTTCTGCCTGAAGGCGGACGCATCATAATTTGCGATACTGTCAGTGTCGGGACTGCAACCTTACCAAAGACAAATGGCGATATAATTATTACCGGAGCTTTTCCGCAGGCTGATTACAGCGGAAGTGCTGTGTTGTCGCTTAACGGTTCACTCAAGCTCGGTGCGGATACTAGGATAGAAAATCTCGCGATAAGAAACTCCGGTACCGCAACGATCGATGCAAACGGTCATGATCTGACTTTGGGATGCGAGATCGCTGAATATGACCAAAGTGCAAAGGCTACGGTAGGCGGAGATATCTCGGTTGTGGGAGAAGTGAGCGTTATCGGTGGCGATGGCACGGAGGCTCACACCGTTACAGTAAACTCCGGAACCTACAAAACTGTCAACGGCGGAAGCTCCTCTGTCGGTACAGCGGTTGTTATAAACGGAGGAACTGTTACAGCAGGTATTTTCGGTGCAGGATCAAAGAGCGTTTGTGCAACTTCGGCGGTAGAGATAAACGGCGGGTACATTACTGCGGATATTTATGCGTGTGAGAAGGGGGCGTCGGGCGATGTCGGCGTTTGTATCAACGGAGGCGTGATTGAGTCCGATGTTATCGGAGCTTCGCTTGCAGGAGATGTCACAGGAGAGTTTTCTCTCGGAGTTTTTGGAGGAAATATCAATAGTGATGTTTTTGTAGCATGCGACAACGCACAGAATACCGTTGCATCTTCCTCGGATGAATATTCAAAGATCATTTCGGGCGTAGGGATACATGAGAAGACCGTGTTCTGTGCTGACGGCGGTACAGGTGACGGAAAGTCTCCTTTATCTCCTGTAGGCAGCCTCGAAGAAGCTTCGGCACTTATAGGCACAGATGGCGGGCGTATTGTTGTTTCGGGCAGACTTACTATAATGAACAAAAATACTCTCTCGTCTTGCCAAAAGGTAAAGATCACGAGCTTCGGAGGCGGATCTGATTTCAGTCTGACTCGCGGTGCCAGACTCGAGATGAGTGCTTCTTTATTCCTTTCCTCGGAGACACTTTTTGATCACATTGAATTTTTTGCGGCTGAAAACAATACTTTCATCTCTGCTGAATGTAACAGGGTGGAGTTCGGTGAGGATGTAATATGCTCACTGCATGAGGGCAGAGGAGTTGAATATCCTCTCTCGGTATACGGCGGTACATACGCACAGAATACAGGCAATTCAGGCTATACGAGTACTGATGTTACTATAAGATCGGGAAGCTATTACCGAGTATTCGGAGGGAACTACAGGACAAACGGCAACCTTACCACACTGCGTACGGTAACAGGCAGTATTCGACTCAGTATATACGGCGGTACTTTCTCCAATGCGGTCGCTCTTGTCGGAATGAACAATCTGACAGGTGATGCCCAGATGGATATATACGGCGGCACTTTCAGATGTCCCGTGTTTGCCATGGCAAACAATTCTCCCGATATCAATGCTGCCCCCGGCAGGATAAACGCAGATGTGACCGTGAATATATGGGGCGGTACTTTCTGCGGTAATCTGGATGCATCAAAGGACATGAATTGCAACTTCAACGGTGTGTATACACTCAATGTCTACGGCGGAGATCTGAGCCGTGTTACCACAATCAGGGGATGCGATGGAATGGCAGACGGCACACACAGCTCTGTCATCAACTGCGACCGTGCGATGAACATTGATGCTTCTTTGTCGGGAGACATAGAATTTACAAATCCGATAGCAGGATATGCAGATCCATCGGTACGCTTTGATCCTGATACAGGTTATTATTACTACACATACGCAGGTACTTACGGCGGAAAGCAAGCAATATATGTAACCAGAGCTCCCAACCTCTGTGATGTCGGTTGCTCCGATCCTATTCTTATATGGACAGCAGCTATGCAGGAGGATGGCAGAGGCTCGGAAATCAACAGCATCTGGGCTCCTCAGATCAACAATATCGACGGCAAATGGTATATTTATGCTACCTGTTCCGCAGGTTCTACCGACACGTCAAACAGACTGCCTTATGTCTGGGTGGGCGGAGAGTCTCCGACTGATCCTTACAGCTATCACGGACCTATTGACAATTATGATCCGTTGGTTGACATATACCTCAGTCCGAGACTTATCGAATACGGCGGACAGAGATATATATGCAACGGAGGCTTTTACCGTGCATCGGACAGAAACGGACATCAGCAGACTCTGTTTATAACCAAGCTCAAGACTCCGACAGCATTCGAGGGGGACCCTGTCGTTATAGCACGTCCCTCGAGAGCTTATGAGGACTACAAGATACTCGAAGGTCCGATAGGACTGCTTTCGCCCGGCGGAACATTTTACTTGACATACGCGGCAGGACACACCAGAGGTCAGGAATATTGCACAGGAATACTCAAATTCCTCGGAGATGAGAATGACTCACTCGCCAATGCATCTCTGTGGCAGAAGATGGAAGAACCTATTCATTTTGTTGATTATGATTCAAGAGTTTATTCCCCCGGTGCTATGATGTTTACGACCTCTCCCGATGGAGAGCAGCTATGGGCTGTGTATCATGCAAAGAAGTATGCATATACGGCTTACACCATGCGTCGTCTTTACGCTCAGCCTGTAACGTGGGTAAACGATTATCCCGAGATCGAAGATCCGAAACCTGTAGATACAGTGTTTACCTTCCCGATCAATTCACGCAGTATATCCAGCCGTATCTTTGGCTTTGATAAGAAAAAAACGGTGAGCACAGTATATGTCAGTCAGGGAGCTTCGGGTGACGGAACGAGCCCGACCTCTCCGCTCGGCAGTCTCGGAAACGCATACTCTTTGCTCGGAGACCACGGCGGAGTGATAGTCATTTGCGGTCAGTTTAATATTCAAGGCAATTTCACAGAGCCTGTTCACAGCGGTACTGTCATTGTTACGCAACACTTCGGTGATGTTGATTACAGCGGTGGCGGCACGTTTGCTACGGGAGGTGTGATCTACAGCTATTCTCTCTCCGGGCCGACTTTGTTTAGGGATATTACTTTTTCTACCGAAAATGGTGCCGGGCTGTTTATTGTCGCAAGATACAATTCAGTAGAAATAGGTACCGGTGTGAAGTGTATCGGATTTACAGGAGACTCTGCAGCCGGCTCGTTTACGGTTCTTGGAGGACATAATCGGAGTGAAGGAGCAAACGGCAGCGGCAAAGGGGCTGCGTGTATAAAGATAAAGAGCGGAGACGGAATTTTTATCACCGGAGCTAACCGCTATGTGGGAGAGGATGTTACAAGAGACGTAAACCTTGAGATATTCGGCGGTAACATCGGAAAGATCTACGGAGGCTCTATCAACGGAGGCTCATGCAAGAACATTACAGCGAAGCTTTTCGGCGGTAACTTTATCAATATCATGGATCTCGGATACGGTGTGAGCGGACATGTGAAACTCACCGTCAGCGGCGGCGATTTTAATGCATGCCCTTCGATCACTGGAAAAGGCAATTTTGCTGAGGCGACTGTTTATCCCGAATTTGAGGATACCCTTCCTGCGATCATGTATGAATTTGATCAGATCAGCATTTATACTTCGGCAATTTACTTAAAGCAGGGAGCTACAGGTGACGGAAGTACCCCTGAGAATCCTATAGGCAGGCTTACAAGTGCTTATTATGCACTCGGTGACAGAGGCGGATCTATCGTTGTTATGGGTGATTTTGTCATGGAGTCGGATTATTCAGCTCCTGCACATAACGGCAAGGTCATCATAACAAGTGTATATGACGGAGTCGATTACAGCGAAGGCGGTGCATTCTCTACCGGAAGCGTGGGCAAGAGATATGACATAAACGGTCCTACCTGCTTTGAGAATATAAAACTCGCTACCGTCAGCGGTCAGTATTTGTTCTTTGTGTGCAACTACAATCCGTTTGAAATAGGCGAGGGCGTCGAGTGCAGCGGCTTTACAGGAACTAAGGTTGTGAATTCGCTTACGATCGTCGGTGGAGAAAACGCAACGAAAGCACCGTTGGTTTCAAGGGATACCGATGCCCATATTACTGTCAGAAGCGGAAGCGGAATCCTTATTGCGGGAATGAACAGATATCTCAGCTCTGATCATACCTCAAACTCTGTTGTTGATATATACGGAGGAGAGATAGTAACTCTGTACGGCGGCAATATCAACGGAGGTGTCGGAGGTAACATTACATTGAATATCTACGGCGGCTCTTTTGTAGGGGGTCTGTATTGTTCAGACGGTGTCGGAGGCAAGGTAGAACTGAACATTTATGACGGAGATTTTGATGGATGCACTGCTATAAAAGGCAGCAAGTCTCTTTCCTGCTTTGCTTACATGAGGTCCGAGACTAAAAAAGAATTGACAGGGGTTATATCGAACTTCCATATTATATTAGAGGGTGATGTTGATTGCGACACAAGAATGACCAACAGAGACATTACTATGCTTGTAAGGTATCTGTCAGGTTATTCTGTGCAGGTCAGAGAAATACTCGCTGACTACAATGCAGACGGCAGGGTAAATAACCGCGATGTAATAGGTATGATCACTGTACTTGCCAATTGAGAAACACCATTATTTGCAAAAGATCATAATTGAAAAAGGGGCGTTTGATTTGAGCCGTTCGGGCTCACTTCAAATGCCCCTTTTTATCCAGAGGAAATTTCTTTTTGTCGCCGAGCAAATACTCCAAAGCACATTTAGCTGTTTTGCTTTGTACTTTCACGGATAAGAATAGATAGGCGGAATACGGTGCATGTGAGACTTGCTTATTATGCATTATGTGTGCAATCTTCGATGATTTTTGTGTTGTTGGTATTTTTGCCTTGAAAGAGGTGAAGCTTAGAGCTAAAATTAATGTCGGTAATACAGTAGGTGCGAAATCAGCACCGCATCAAAGATATATTGTGAAAGGAAAATTTATCTTGTATGAGAACAGCAATGAAGTTTGTGAGTGCGGCACTTGTGTGTGTAATGTTGTTTTTTTGTTTGCCTATGGGAGGTATCGTTCTCAGGGCCCAGAGTGCAAAAAGCAATGATACAAAGTCCATAAACGATATAAAAAACGACGACGGATCGCCTGTCAGGATCGCTTGTGTTGGCGACAGTATTACATACGGTACCATGATCTCAAATACTGCTGTCAATGCCTATCCGGCAAAGCTGGGAGCACTGCTCGGTTCAGGTTACGATGTACGGAATTTCGGCAGACCTTCATCTTATCTTTTGTCGGAAGACAGCCCATATAACTACAGGGCAGGAAAGGGACTGTGCTATACGGATCTGCCTCAGTATCAGTCCAGTATAGATTTCGCACCTAATATTGTACTGATCATGCTTGGCACAAATGACATGATGAGTATGACAAATGCGGCGTCCTGCGAGGCTGTAGGTGATGCTCTTGTCAGTCTTGTTCGCAGTTATCAGTCGCTTAGCAGTGTGCGTAGAGTGTATGTTATGACTTCTATTTTCTCTCAGCTGGAGTATACATACTTTTTGACAAGTGACGGCGGACTGCAGGCTGTACAGAAAAAAGCTGCAGAGGAGAGCGGAGCAGAATTTGCTGATATATACTCTCTTACAAAAGAATACTTTGATGTGATGCTTCACAAAGTAGACCGCCTGCATCCTGATAACGCAAGCAGCAATGCAATTCCTCGTGCTATATACAGTATTTTGACAGGATCTGATTATTTCCCCGTTGAAGCACCCACGGTCTCAGGGGGTGTGGTGTATGTTTCTTCAGAGGGCAGTTTGTCAAATGACGGCCTCACACCCGATACTCCGGTAAACAACATTTCCTACGCCGCAGGACTGCTCAGAAAAAGCGGTGGAACGATTGTTGTTTGCGGACCGTGCACTATTGCTGACAACGGCACATTCATGCCCGAGGGAGATGTCAAAATAAAGATAACCAGCAAGTACGGAGGTGTTGACTACCGTACTTCAAACGGAGCTGTTCTGAATGTCCATAGGGGGAATTTCTATATCGGTATGCCGACCGAGTTTGATGACATAACGATCCATTCAAGTAATACATCTATGTTTGTCTGCGGATATAAGGATACTGTGTTTGGCAAAAATGTCAAATGCACTGTGGCGAGCGGTATCAGCTATCCGAGCATAATTGCAGGTCACAATATCGCTAACGGAGCACCGACACAAGAGCAGGTCTCTTTTGACGGTGAGTGTAATATTACGGTAAACGGAGGTACGTGGAATTACATCAGATGCGGCAACAGAAGGGCTTCTGATAATGCTACGGTTGGCGTTATCAGGGGAAGTGTGATCGCACATATAAACGGCGGATCATTTAAATGTTCTTCTGTAGTAAGCGAACGCGGCATGGAGATTCTTGAGGGAACGGCACGTGTAATCGTCAACGGCGGTACTCACAGCGGCAGTTTTATCAGCGGCAGTTCAAGCTCCGGATGGGGATATACGTATCTTGAGATAAACGGCGGCAGCTTTACCGGTAATATCATGTGCTCAGAGAAGATCACCGGAAGAAGCAAGGTGCTTGTCAATACATCCGATTTGTCGGTAAATATTGTAGGGTGCGGTACAAACTCAAAGGCATATCTAAAGGAGGGATTATCTGAAACACTGACTTCAAAGTTTTCGAGCTTTGGAAGTGTGGGCAGGTATGCTCCTGTTGTGTTTGTAGCTGATAACGGAAGCGGCAGCGGGCTTAGTGCAAACTCTCCGCTTGGAGATATAAATGAAGCTTACGCAAAGCTCGGAGGAAACGGCGGCACTATAGTTATATGCGGTGCATATACTATGACTTCCGATCTTACCGAGCCTGCTCATGATGCTCCCGTGACCGTTACGCAGAAGTACAACGGAACCGATCACAGTAGTAAGGGAGCTCTGTCAACAGGCTCTGCTATCAGAAAGTATGAGCTTAACGGGGCACTGAAGTTCGAGAATATCAGAATATCAGGAAAAAAGGGAGCAGGACTGCTTGTAATAGCTCAGTACAACGATCTGGAATTAGGAGAGAATGTTATTACCGAGGGCTTTTCGGGAGATACAATAGCAGACTCGCTGACTTTGCTTGGCGGTTTTAATGCTTCTACTACTCCGCTCAGACACGGACTTGGAGATTCTCACATTACTGTTCACAGCGGAAACGGTATAGTCATAGCGGGAATGAACAGGTATATGACAAACACCCACACAAGAAGTGCGGTGATAGATATATACGGCGGTGAAATAGGCAGGATATACGGCGGGAATATCTCGGGAGGTGTCGGAGCTGACGCATATATAAACATCCGAGGAGGAAAGCTGTGCGGTGAGATCGACGCAAGCACAGGTACATCCGGAGTCGCGGTGCTTACGGCAGAGTACGGAGACTATTCGGAGTGTCCTTCTGTAAAAGGAGGTTCGGGTAACAGCAGTGCTGCGATATATAACAGAGTCAAAAGACAAATAAGCGGACTTTTATCTGATTTTGACAGTATTGAGACGGTTGCGGCTACTGTATACGTAAAGCAGGGAGCTGCCGGCAGCGGTTCTACATCTCAGACTCCTACAGGTACGATCACGGCGGCTTATGCCAAGCTTGGGGATAACGGCGGCACTATAGTGATCTGCGGAAACTTCACCATGCAGGGGAACTTCACAGAGCCGATTCATAGCGGACCTGTAACTATCACGCAAAAGCATGACTCGGAAGATTGCTCGGACGGAGGTGCTTTGTCTACCGGAGGTAATTCAAGAGGATATTACCTCTCGGGTGAAACCAAATTTGAAAATATCAACATCTCTACTACCTCAAATGCGGGACTTCTCATAATTGCCAGATATAACAGAGTAGAGCTCGGTGAGGGTGTTGTGTGTTCCGGATTTACAGGTAGTGAGGTTGCAAAGTCACTTGCTGTCATCGGCGGATATAACGGAGCTGTACCGCAAACAGGCTCGGGAATGGGTGAAGCAGATATAACCGTCCGCTCGGGCAGCGGTATCCTTGTGGCGGGTCTTAACAGATATGTAGATCAAACTACCGACAGAAGTGCACATATCAAGATCTGCGGCGGAGATATAGGCAAGATATACGGAGGTTGCATAAACGGCGGCAGCGGATCGGACGTTACCGTAAGTCTCGAGGGAGGCAAATATACAAATGTGATAGATCTCGGCTACGGCATTTCGGGGAATGTGACGCTCACTGTATCTGACGGCAACTTCTCAGGGTGTTCAGCTGTCAAGGGAAGAAAAGGCAGCTCTGTTGCATGTGTGTATGCAAAGTACGAAAACAGCTTGATCCCGAAGATGTCCGGATTTGATGAGATAGATCTGTATTCGGAGGTAGTATATCTGAAACAGGGAGCTGAGGGAGACGGTTCAAGCCCCGAAAGTCCCATAGGCAAGATCACCAGTGCTTACTACAGGCTTGGCGAGAACGGCGGTACTATCGTAGTTATGGGTGACTTTGTTATGAATGGCAATTTCACTGCACCTGTAAATATCGGCAAGGTCACGGTCACGGGAATGTATGACGGCATAGATTATCGGGCAGGCGGCAGCTTCTCTACCGGAGGTGTCGGCAGAAGATATGATATAAACGGCCCTACGGTGTTCGAGAATATAAACATTTCCACTTCTGACAATGCGGCTCTTATTGTGATAGCAAACTACCATCCGATCGAGGTTGGTGTCGGGGTATCTTGCTCTGGGTTTGTCGGAGAGACGGTGTTAAATTCATTCGCCATCATTGGAGGAATGAACGGAACCCAAGCTCCCTTGGCACAGGGGACAGGAGACTCGGATATTACAATTCGCAGCGGCTCGGGCATGCTTGTTGCAGGTTTGAACCGATATATAAGTACCGACCATACCAAAAATGCTGTGATAGATATATACGGCGGTGAGATCGTCACCTTGTATGGCGGAAATATCAATGGCGGCGTCGGAGCTGATACTACAGTCAACATTCACGGTGGAAGCTTCAAGGGCAATGTTTTTTGTGCATACGGTGCATCCGGAAAGGTAGAGCTCAATATCTCCGGAGGCGTATTTGACAACTGCAAGAGCATAAAAGGAAGCTACGAGCTTGATTGTACGGCAAATATAGCAGACGGTATAAGAGAGAAAATCATGAGCAGGATATGGGGATTTATAGATCTTGTCGAGGTGGGAGATGTGGATCTTGACATGTCTGTCACAAACAGCGATATCACACTTATTGTCAGGTATCTGTGCGGATTTGATACTGCCCTCAGAGTGGACAAGGCAGACCTCACCGGTGATGGAAAGATAAACAACCGAGATGCCATATCTCTTGTACGCAGGATAGCTTTTTCGTGAATAATAACTACAGAGCTCTGTGGTTTGAAAGCAACAAAAAAGAGAATAGTGCCCCTTTTTGAAAGTATCATGTCTTGTTTGCGGTAATGAATAAGTATATAATAATTGTGTAATATGTCTATTTTGTGCCTGTGCAAAGTTGTTTTCATGGGACAAAAGGCATAAAAATAATTACCTGAAAGGAAAAGATACTATGAGAAAATTCAGATCTCTTATGTCCGCAGTGCTTGCGGTATGCATGGTTTTCTCGATGTTTGCTTTCCCGGCATTTGCAGTTGAGGATGCCGCACAAGCAACATCATCGGGGGAGGCTGAGTCGATTGCCGCTCCGAAGACCATTGCCGATATTACAAAGGAGGACGGCTCTCCCGTCAAGATTGCGTGTATCGGCGACAGTATCACTTATGGATACAAGATAGTCACCACTAATTCCGAAACAGGCGAGCTTGAAAATACAGAGCTTACGTATCCGGCAAAGCTCCAGGCTCTGCTTGGAGAAGGCTACGAGGTAGGCAATTTCGGAAAGTCATCTGCTTATCTTCTGGCTGATGACCACGAGCTCAATGTTAAAAAAGGTCAGGGAAAGAGCTATACCGATCAGGCGGAATACACCGCTTCTATCGAGTTTGCCCCCGACATAGTTCTTATCATGCTCGGAACAAATGATATCAGAAGCATGGTATCTGCTGAGGCTAACGAAGCAGTAAAGGATGCACTTGTTTCTCTGGTAGATGCATATCAGGCACTCGAGAGCGTTCAGAGAGTATATGTTGTATCATCTATCTACACTCAGGTAGACAATGTGTGCAAGCCCATAGCAGACGGTATTCTCCAGCAGGTACAGTATGAGGCTGCTGTTGAGTCCGGTGCTGAGTATGTTGATATCTTCTCTTACACAAGAGACTATTACGACGTAATGCTCCACCGCTCTGACAGACTTCATCCTATCGCAGAGTCGGTCGGTGCTATCTCGAGCACTGTTCACGCTCTTATTACAGGTGTTGAAAATTACAAAGCTCCCGAAGCTCCCGTAGCTGAGAACGGCGTAGTATATGTCAATTCTTCAAATGGAACTCTCACAAACGACGGTCTCACACCTGAGACTCCTACCAATTCACTCCCATACGCAGCGGGACTCCTCCGCAAAAACGGCGGTGTTATCGTGATTACCGGAGTGTACAATCTCTATAACGCGTCGCAGGGAACACACATGCCCGACACCAACGGCGAGATCGTTATTACTTCTCTGTACGGCGGTACTGACTACGGTGCAGCAGGTGCGAAGATAAACATGAACTCGGGCTATCTCTATCTCGGCGGTGATACCATTTTCGAGAATATCAAGCTCGCTTCTACATCCAGCTCCATGATCATGTGCAACTACCACAACGTTACCTTTGAGGACAGCGTTACTTGTGTTGCAACTTCAGGAGTGCAGAATCCCATTATTGTAGCAGGCTACAATGTTACCAACGGCGGTCCAACTGTTGAGCAGGTTTCCTTTGACGGAAACTGCACTATTACAGTCAACGGCGGTACATGGCACTATTTGAGAAACGGAAACAGAAGAGCATCTACTACCAGCCCGGTGGGTGATGTCAAAGAAGGTGCTTCGGTCAACTTTATCGTTAACGGCGGTGTATTCCAGTCGACAGACTATCAGAACAACAATGCCGCAACAGGAATGAACAACGTATACGGAAACTGCTCACTTACAATCAACGGCGGTTCATTCCCCGGCAGAGTATATGCAGTAAACCGTGTAGGTGATATAGCAGACGGCAGTGAAGGTATAGTCACAGGTAAGGTAACTCTTGCTATCAACGGCGGTATGGTACGCGGATCCGTAATGGCACTTCACTATACTGCTTCGAACGTAAATATCGACGATGCTGATATAAGACTCGTTGTCGGTTCCAGATACGCTGACAGCACCATATTTGAGGGCTTCGAGAACGTGACCAAGGTGGACAATGATATCGTTATTGATTCTGCTGACGACATCATTGCTCTCATGGCAGATCCGGATGCATGGGACGGTTATTATGTCCTTGCAGACAATATAGATCTTACCGATGCAGGTGATCAGTATACTATCGGTAACCACGATGTTCCTTTCAGCGGAGTATTTGACGGTGCAGGCTTTACAGTCAGCGGTGTTGATGTCAAGAGCGACCTTTCTGCAGGTTTCTTTGGTGTTATCAACGGTGCGGAGATAATTAACCTTACCGTAGACGGAAAGGCACAGTCTACATACGCTGCGGCACATGCCGAGTCATCTGCTTCTACAGGATATGTATCTACAGGACTTCTCGTAGGTAAGATCCTGTCAAACTCCGATGTATCGAACTGCAAGGCATACGGTACCACAAAGGGTAACGGAAATGTCGCAGGTATGATCGGTATGATACATCATATCGGAGAGGGAACTGTCAGAGTAGACTTCTGTGATAACTACGCAGTACCCGAAAATACACTCGGTAATACAGGCGGACTTATCTCTTACATTACTCCCAAGGCACTTATGATCAACTCCACATTCGTGGTAGACTGTAACAACTACGCTGACGTATCCTCTACTTCTACCGACAGATGCAGAGTCGGAGGAATTGTCGGATTTGTTTCTTCATTCGATAAGCTCGTAATTCTCAGATGCACAAACAACGGTGATATCACCGGTAACAATGCACTGACAACCACCCACGCTCCCTATGTCGGCGGTATCGGCGGCAGACTTGAAGCGGCCGGAGCAGATGCTTCTCTCGAGATCAGAGACTGCGTGAACAACGGTTCTGTATACTCTACCTACATGGGTGGCGGAATGGTTGCTTACATCCATCATGTTCCTGCTGCTACTCTCAGTTCCACAGTTACTGAATGTGTCAACAACGGTGAAATATCTCTCGGAGGAACAAACAAGTGTATCAAGTATTCCGGAGGTATAGTAGGACTTACAAACTCTCCTGTTCACTTTGAAAATTGCATTAACAATGCATCTGTAGGCGTAGATACCACAGTTACCAATACTGTGTATGCGGCCGGTATTCTCGGTATGAGCAACAGTGCTTTCGCAACAAACGGATACATAAAGAACTCTATCAATGCAGGTCAGATCTCCGTTGTAGGAGGAAAGACGATCTGTGCCGGAGGAATTATTGGCGAGCAGTTAAGAGTAGATCTTGAGAACTGCTACAATACAGGTAACATCGTAGGTGCTACCAACACATATCTCGGTGCTATATCCGGAGTTGACAAAGCAGGTGCTGCTTTCTCAGATACCAATTGCTATGCACTTGAGGGTACAGCTGACAAGCTCGTCGGGACAGCAAGAACCAACTGCACAAAGGCCAATGTAGCATTTATTACATCAGATGCGGCAGGACTCAAGGATACATTTGCAGGATTTGATTTTGCAGATGCATGGACGATCAAGGACGGTGCTCCTGCTCTTGATTACTTTACGGCAGAACCTACAGGTGACATTGACGCAGACGGAACACTTACAAATGCCGATGTCACACTTGCTGTACGTTATCTCTCAGGATGGGATATCGAGTTCAGAGCAAACAGATTTGAGCTTACCGGAGACGAAAAGCTTAACAACCGTGACGCTATTGCACTTATAGTAAAGATAGCCGGCTGATATAATAGCTGAAATAATAGTATAAACTGAAATCACCCATAGCCGAAAGGCTATGGGTGATTTTTGCAAAAAAAGATCCAAGCCGACTGGCTTGGATCTATATGGCGCGCCCTAGAGGATTCGAACCTCTGACCTACCGGTTCGTAGCCGGGCACTCTATCCGCTGAGCTAAGGGCGCGTGTCGTTTTTTACGACCACATTATATTAACATATTACTTTTGAGTTGTCAAGAGAATTAACAAACTTTTTTTGGTAAAATGCAATTTTTGATAAAATGTCAAAAAACCAACCGCTTTGCATCAGTATTTTGCTTTATTATTCTCAAAATCAAGTTGAAAAAACAAATTGTATATGATATAATAACCTCACGAAACTCTGACCAAATCGAAGATTTGGAGAGTTTCGGAGAACATTGAATGGCTAAAAGACAAAATGCCCACAGGCATTTTGCGAGACGGCATGGCCGTCCCCAAGGCTGACGCCTTGCTTTTATGATAAAATAACCTCACGAAACTCTGATCAAATCGAAGATTTGGAGAGTTTCGGAGAACATTGAATGAATATATGAGGCGGCCTTTTAATTATTTACATGATGATGCCTATGTGCATGCTGCGAGGTAATGATGAAAGCTACAGGTATACATGAGTATTCGCGTGAGTGCAAGGTAGAAGGAGCACTTCTTGCGAGAATAGCATTTTTGATAGTTTTATATGCGGTTGCGGTTTTTGTTACCTTGTTTTTTTCTATACTGCTGATGAGCATTCCTGCGTTTATTATTATGTCGGTACTGTCGCTGTCGATCTTTTTGGTAACGCGTCCGTTACTCTCAGAGCAGAGAGATTATGAGATCGTAGATGGGAGCTTTCGTATTTACAGGATATACGGACGTGCCTCATCAAAAAAAGTGTTTGAGTGTGAACTGCGGGATATGCTCAGTATAGCTCCTTATGATGATAATACAGAACTAAGCGACCTGCAAGGAGTAAAGAACTTTTTATCCGACAGCCGAGCCAAAGGAGCATACTATGCCGTCTATGACAACAAAGGTGCCCGATGTGCAGTCATATTTGACGGAGATGAAAAATTTGCTTGTGCGGCGGCTTTTTATTGCCGTTCTTTTAGACGTTGGTAGTGCTTTTTTCATAATACAAGTTGTCAATTGAATAGGATATAGCAGATCTAGATGATTCGGAGGATTTGCTATGTCATCAAAAATATCCGTTGTTTCTGTTGCACTTGCGTTTGTTGTCCTTTTTGCTACTGCATGCTCAGGAGTGCAGGATCGGGAGCTTGTTTGCCTGTTTCAAAAACCTTTTTCTGCTAAGGTGGAGGTTACAAACAGTGAAGGAAGCTACAGTGCGACACTGTCTCTTGGGCAGTGCCCCTCACTTGACAGCATAGCCGATGCGGAGACCGAGGTCTTAGTTCGCGATGGGAGCGTTGTGTATACTGCTCCTGACAGTATATCTGAAATTTCAGCAGTTCGCACGGACGGAGTTGTGTGCGTCAATGTGAGCGGGGTGGAGCTTATTCCATCAGCTAACATCGCGGCAAAGTATACATATTTGATCGACCTGTTGGATCTGAAGCCGCAAGAACTGCAGATCATTAAAAAGGATGAGCTGGATGGGGAGGCTGTACTGTATTTGACGTATAAGCATTCCGACCGAGAAGTGTGCGTATGCATAAATGAAAACAGCGGCATGCCGCTGTCGCTTGATAACGGTGAAGTTCGGGTGAGCTTTTTGGAGTTTATATATATCTGATATAGCTCATATATAAAAAACAAGTCTGCAGCTTATTATCAAACGGGAAAAATTAAGAAAAGGAAGGGGGAGAAAAACATGACAAAAAAACAAAGCTTTAGCACAAGCGTTCTTTGTATATGCTTGTGTTTGGTTTTAACTTTTTTCTGTTCTTGTTCTTCCGCCCCTGAAACAAATACCGAAAAACAGACAGACGACACCGTGGCACAGACAGATGCACTTACTCAGGCACAGACTGAAGCTCTGTCACAGACTGAGAGCGAAACGAACAAAGAGATCCGCGATTGGGACGGAGCCGGTGTGCGAGTTCTGTGTGCACAGGCGGATGCAGGGGAGGACATCTTCTTTTCATCCGACTCTCCGAGTGAGTATTCGCAGCTTGTCATGCAGAGAAACGAACAGCTCGAGAGGCTATACGGTATAAAGTTAACGCAAGAAACGGTAGCTGATGTATGCGGGTATATAAAAGAATCGAAGAATGCAATGAACAGTCCGGAGATCGTGTACGCCACCGGGTCCGGCGGCATGTCTGAGCTTATGCTGTACGGGACTTTAGAGGATCTCTATTCGCATAAGGAACAGGCGTTTGGAAGTGCGGGGGTGTCAGTGAGCGTGCTCAGACAGCTTAGCGTTTACGGCAAACTCTACATGATCACGGGTGCTCCTATACGTTCTTCTGTGGAAAGCACCGCAGTTATGGCATACAACAAACAGAAAATGGCATCTATGGGTTACGAAGACGGATATTTGGAAAGGCTCGTTTTAGATGGCAGATGGACGTTTGACAGGATGCACACACTGATAAAGGAACATGACGGAACAGACCTGTCTGGAGCAAGTGATACACTCTATTATATGTGGAAGGGCATGGGTGCCCTGACGGTAGAAAAGCTTCCGGGGGATATTCCGTCTGTGTCGGTGTATAACGCGAAGAATATATATTACTTTGAGCGGGTGCAAGAGCTGTATTCGCAAACAGGAGAGATATCCACCGACAGCTCCGCTCTCTTCTATGCAGATACTATGGGGGCTGTTGCAAGGCAGCTTGGCTCGAATACTTCGGTGTTACCGATGCCGTCTTATCACGAGGGCGGAGATTACAGCTGTGTGCTGGATTTTGGAAGTACGTTCTTTACTGCGGTTCCGCGTGGCGGTGAAAACATTGAGCTTTCTCTTGCATTTCTTGAAGGATTGTATTCTCTTTCCATCGACACCGTTTATGCTGATACAGTAGAGGAGTATACTTTTGATGATGATCAGATGCTGGATATTATTCTAAAGTCAAGGTATTTTGACTTTTTGGATATGTACGGTATAGGACATATAATGAAGACGGCATTTTCCGCAAATGCAGAAACTGCTGATTTTGACAAGCTGCTGCAGCAGAGAGCGTCGTTTGCTTCTCAGGCACTTGATATTGCTCTAAAGCAGACTGTCGGAGAAAACTTAAATACAAAAGGATAAAAAAACAGAATTATATAAAAGGACAGGACAAAAACAATGGCAGAACTTTTTTGCGAAAAAGACAGAAGAACGCATTATTGCGGAGAGATCGACGAAAAACTACTCGGTGAGCGTGTTACGGTGCTCGGATGGGTGCAAAGGCAACGAGATCTGGGGGCACTGATATTCATTGATCTGCGTGACAGAGAGGGCATAGTGCAGCTTGCTTTTGATGATAACACGGACAGAGAAGTGTTCAAAAAGGCATTCGGTACACGTTCTGAGTACGTAGTTTGTGCAAAGGGTGTTGTACGTGCAAGGGGAGATGGAGCGGTGAACCGCAATCTCCGCAGCGGTGCTGTTGAGATAGCTGTGGATGAGTACAAGATACTTTCGGCTGCTCATACGACCCCATTTGAGGTCAACGACGATTCAAATGTACGCGATGAGATCGCACTCAAGTACCGTTATGTTGATCTTCGCCGTCCCAAACTCCAAAAAAATCTCAAGATGCGTCATGATATTGCACGTATCGCCAGAGAGTATTTTTATGAAAACGGCTTTTATGAGATTGAGACACCTATGATGATAAAGCCCACCCCTGAAGGAGCAAGAGACTATCTTGTCCCCTCCAGAATACACAATGGAAAGTTCTATGCACTTCCTCAGTCTCCTCAGATATACAAGCAGCTGCTCATGCTTTCGGGATTTGACAGATATATTCAGATCGCACGTTGCTTTAGAGATGAAGACCTTCGTGCAGACAGACAGCCTGAGTTTACTCAGATAGACCTTGAGATGTCGTTTGTCACTCAGGAAGATATCATGCAGACAATTGAGGGCTTCATGAGGCGTGTGTTCCGTGAGACTGTAGGCTATGAAGTTCCGGCTAACGTCAAACGTCTCACCTATGCTGATGCTATGAACAAGTACGGCTCTGATAAGCCGGATACGCGTTTTGCTATGGAGATAACAGACATTTCTGATATTGTAGCAAACAGCGGATTTTCCGTTTTCTCGGGTGCTGTATCCGACGGAGGATCTGTTCGCGGTATTGTAGCTAAGGGTGCAGCAGCAAAGCTCACCAGAAAAGAGATAGATAAGCTGATAGAAAAGGCAAAAGGCATAGGTGCTAAGGGTGTCGCTTACATCAGATGGACGGATGAGACGCCTACATGCTCATTTGGTAAGTTTATGGCGGAGGGAGAGCTGGATGCTATTATGGCACGTCTCGGCTGTGAGCGTGGAGATGCGGCGTTTATTGTAGCTGACAAGAACAGAGTTACACTCCCTGTGCTCGGCATGCTCAGACTCACAATAGCAAAACAGCTTGATATGATACCTGATACCTATGATCTGCTTTGGATAACCGAATTTCCGTTCTTTGAGTGGAACGAGGACACTCAGACATGGGATGCTATGCATCATCCCTTTACGATGCCTCTCGATGAGTGCCTTGAGTATCTGGACAGTGATCGAGGCAAGGTCAGAGCCAAGGCTTACGACCTTGTTCTCAACGGAGTCGAACTTCTTTCCGGATCTATTCGTATTACGGACTATGAGCTCCAGGAGAAAATGTTTGATTGTCTGGGACTGACAAAGGAAGAGATAGATACAAAGTTTGGGTTCCTTGTTGATGCGTACAAATACGGAGCTCCTCCCCACGGCGGTGCGGGTATTGGTCTTGACAGATTGGCAATGATACTCTGCGGTGCTGACTCATTACGTGACGTAATTGCATTCCCGAAGGTACAGAACGCAAGTGAGCTTATGTCAGGATGTCCTGCTCCTCAGGACCCCAAGGCCCTTGACGAGCTTGGCATAACTGTGGTTAGCTCAGAAGAATGATTATAAAGTAAAAAGAGCATAGCCGCACTTCTGTGCGGCTATGAATTTAAGAGTAGATTAACATGAACGAGAAAACTACCATTGAGCCCTCCGGCGTGCTTGTGGTAAACAAGCACGCGGGGGTAACGAGTCATGATATCGTAAATAAGGTACGTAGACTTTGTAAAACAAAAAAAGTGGGTCACGCCGGCACACTTGATCCTATGGCGACAGGGGTGCTTGTCGTTCTTGTGGGGAGAGCCGCAAAAGCAAGCGAATATGCACATACCGCTGACAAAAGTTACTGTGCAACACTAAAGCTTGGTGTTGTAAGTGATACGGAGGACATTACGGGCAACTGTATAAATACAAATGCCCCCATTCCTGATGAGCAGACTGTACTTAGTGTATGCCGCGGTATGCTCGGAAAAAGCATGCAGATACCCCCGATGTATTCCGCAATAAAACATGACGGAAAAAAGCTTTATGAACTTGCCCGAGAGGGGAAGACGGTGGAGCGAGAGCCAAGGGAGATAGAAGTATATTCGATCAATGCAACGAAGCTTTCTGATGATGAGTATAGAATTGATTGCAAGGTGTCAAAGGGAACCTACATTCGTACTTTGTGTACAGATATCGGACAAAAATGCGGTTGCGGTGCTGTAATGACATCGCTTGAGAGAACGAATGCGGGAGGCTTTGATATCAGCGACTCTCTTACGGTCGGGCAGTTGGAGGAGCTTGAATACGATGAGCTTTTGTCTAAGCTCAAAGATGTAGAACTGTTGTTTTCGGATTACCCTAAGCTGACCCTTGACGACTTTTTCTTTAAGCTTTGCTACTCAGGATGTGAGATATATCAGAAAAAGATCGGCACACGGTTTGAGCCGGGACAGTATTTGCGTCTGTACTCAAGAGATGGCTTTTTTGGGCTTGGTCAGGTACGCGAGTATGATGCAGGAACAGCTGTCAAATGCGAAAAACTGTTTGTACTGTGAGAGGTAGATGATGAAGCAAATAACACATCCGTGCGGTGTAGTGTATTACAAAAGTGATAATATAAAACTGCCGCATGCCTTCTCAACACGTCTCGGCGGCGTGAGTGAGGCTGAACATACACGCTCGCTCAATCTTGCCTACGGCAGAGGAGATGATGAGCAAACGGTCAAAGAAAACCTGCGTCGTTTTGCAAGTGCCGTCGGCATTACGGCCGAGAGTGTGGTATCAATGCCCCAGATCCATTCAAACCGTGTCATATATGTGCACAGCTCTATGAAAGGTGAGGGTTACTTTTCCTGCCCTTCAGAAGAATGCGACGGATATGTTACATGCGAGAGTGGAGTCAGTATTGCAGTGAAGACTGCTGATTGTACACCGATCCTTTTGTGTGATCATGAGGCGGGGGTGATTTGTGCTCTGCATGCAGGCTGGAGAGGGACGTTCTCTGATATTTGTGGGGAAGGCGTGCGAAAAATGACCGAGTATGGAGCTGATACTTCCCGCATAGTGGCGGTGATAGGCCCTTCAATATGCAAAAAGTGCTATGAAGTGGGGCAGGATGTCTATGATGCTGCGGTGCTTTGCATGGGGCCGGATGCACGTGATTATTTTTGTAAAAAAACTGAATGCGGAAAATACTTCGCTGATGTAAAAGGGGCAAACAAACACCTTCTCGAACGTGCGGGAGTTCGATGCGATAATATAGAAGTGTCAGAACTTTGCACATACGAAAGTCCGGACCTTTTTTGGTCTCACAGATATACAAACGGAAAGCGGGGCACCATGCTCAGCGTGATAAGCTTGCCGTAGAAACATATAAGATACCGCCTGTGATGGAAGCCGTTTTCTTTACACGTCGGCAACTTGACATAATGAGCTGTATACAATAAAAGACCGTCTGTGAGAAGTTATGAGGGGGTTCTCACAGACGATCTTTTATTTTTTTGAGCTATGTAGAGAATTATGTAATTCAGCTCCTTGGTCTCTCTGTGTAGAATCATGAAAGGGATAGGCGGGAGGACGGCTGAGGATGGTTTGCTGCCTTTGTGTATTACACAAATAGTAGTACAAAACACACAAAAAGTCTAATATTTGGAAATTACACAACATTGAACATGTTGAAAAATCGTTTGATTTGGTGTACAATTTAACTGAGGTAATATTTATATTATTTATACACTGTATTATATATGGAGGTAATGTATGAAAAAAATTATTTCACTTTTGCTTGTATGTCTTATGGTAATTCCTACAGGCATATTTGCATCTGTCGGCGTATCAGCCGATACGACACAGCAGACGGTATATCTGTCTGACTCGGGAGCAGACACAAATGACGGTCTCTCCGCAGATACCCCTGTCAAAAATATCACCAAGGCATATCAGTTGCTGGGTGAGGCAGGCGGTACTATCACTATTGTTGGTACGTTTACCCAAACTGCAAACTACAGTGCCCCTGCTCATACGGGTACCGTTACCATTACGGGTAATACTGCTGATGCGGTATATGATATGGGTACTGCGGGACGCCGCTTTTTCCTTGGCGGACCTACAGTATTTGACGACATTACTCTCGGCGTAACGACAGGGTCGTTTTTAGTTGTATGTCTGTACAATAATTTTACTGCTACAGAGAATCTTTCTATGGATGGTACCAAGGATGTTATTTTGGTAGCAGGAACACAGGATAAGGCCAACGATTTCGGTTCTGCACGTGACGTAACCATCACGATCAACGGCGGAAGATGGACTGAGATCATAGGCGGAATGAGACAGAGTGTGACTGTTGCAGGTTCGGTGACAAAGACACCTGAGGATTTCAAGGATCACAATGTTACCTTTAACATCGGCGGAAACACAGAGATAACCAAGTTTTTCTCCTTCTTCCGCACGGTCAGTACAGTCGATTTTATTGCACCTAACTCCTCTTGCACAGTCAATCTCAACGGAGGAACTATAAAAAATTTCCTTTGCCATAACGATCAGAAATCCCATGTTCAGGGTTACGAGAACGGTCTTACTGTCAAGATAGGCAAGGGCTTCAATCTGGCAGGGTCGTTTGATGCTGTTACAACAATTGATCCTGATACCAGATTGGGTTCAAATAGTTTGTTCTACGGAATATCTGCTTTTTCTGCATACGACGCTTCGGTAACATCCGGCACTATGATAAGCTGCAATACTCTTGTTGTTGATGATGATATCTATGATAGTGTCATAGCTGACAATAAGATACGCATTGGTGATTTCGATACTGTCATGATGACAAGTGAGTGCATAGACACAGTATATCTGTCCGACTCGGGTGCTGACACAAATGACGGTCTGAGTCAGAATGCTCCTGTGAAGACACTCGGCCGTGCGTATGAGATACTGGGTACAAGCGGCGGTAGTATCATTATCGTCGATACTTATACTCAAAGCTCTCATTTCTTTGCTCCTGAGCATACAGGCACAGTAACGGTCAAAGGTGCGGATGCATCTTCTAAGTATGTTTTAGGTGCAGGATGCCGTTATTTCCTCGGCGGATCAACCGTTTTTGACGGATTTAAGCTTGATGCTACAAATTACACTTTTTTGGTCGTATGCCTTTATAACGATTTTGCTGCTACGGATACATTTTCTGTCGAAGGAACCAAGGATGTTATCCTTGTAGCAGGAGGACAGAGTGATAAGGTATACTCAAATGCACGCGGATTTGATACAGCAAATGATGTTTCGCTCACGATAAACGGCGGTAGATGGTCAGAAGTTGTCGGAGGAATGAGACAGGGTTGGAACTCTCCTACAGCCGATGGGTATGTAGTAAAGACCGCAGATGACTTTAAGGATTACGATGTTACTATCAGCATTGGCGGAGTGGCAACGATAGGAAAGCTGTTTGCCTTTAACAGAGGTGCATCCGGCAACATGATAGCAGCCGGATCTTCTTGCACCATCAACCTCGACGGAGGCGTTATCACTCATTTTATTTGCCAGAATGACCAGAAGGCTTATGTTCAGGGTTATGAAAACGGTCTGACGATAAATGTATCCAAGAATTTTGATATTACAAAGTCCTTCGATGCAATTGCAGATGTAGATCCTGATACCAGACTCAGTGCGTCAGATACATCGAACAAGGTCTACTACGGAATATCTCCTCTCTATGCTTATGACGACAGCAAGATCACAGCTACAGGCACTATGCCTGAAAACGCGACTCTTGTTGTAGATGATGAAATATACAACAGCTTTATAGCTGACACCAAGGTACGCAAAGATGATTTCTCGTCGATCAAAATGGCAGGTGAGATACCGACCTCTGACAAGGTCGTGTACCTCTCAAGCTCCGGAGATAACGCAAATGACGGCTTGAGTGCAGATACACCTGTAAAGACTATCACTACCGCGTATCATTTGCTCGGTGCTGAGGGCGGTACTATTGTGATCGTCGGCACATTTAATCATTCAGCTCATTACTCAGCCCCCGCACATACAGGAAAGGTTGTAATTAAGGGAGCTGATTCCACAGCTAAATATGTTATGGCGGGAGATTACCGTTATTTCCTCGGCGGACCTACTGTATTTACAGATATTACACTTGATGTAACGAATAAAACAATGTATTTCATCTGCCTCTATAATGATTTTATGGCGACAGATACATTCGTTGTTGAAGGAACTAAGAATGTCCTTCTCGGTGCAGGAGCCCAGAACGCAGCTAACGATTTCGGTTCTGCAAAAGATGTTTCTATTACGCTTAACGGCGGTAGATGGACCGAGGTGTTCGGAGGTATAAGAGGCGGTCTTACTGTTTCGGGCGGTGTAACAAAGACTGCTGACAACTTCAAGGATCACGATGTCACATTCAACATCGGTGGAGAGGCAACGATAGGAAAGCTCTTTGCCTTTAACAGAAGTGCAGCCGGAAATATAATAGCTCCCGGATCTTCATGCACCATCAACCTTGACGGAGGCGTTATCACTCATTTTATTTGCCAGAATGACCAGAAGGCTTATGTTCAGGGTTATGAAAACGGCATAACGATAAATGTATCCAAGAATTTTGATATTACAAAGTCCTTTGATGCAATTGCAGATGTAGATCCTGATACCAGACTCAGTGCGTCAGATACAACCAACAAGGTCTACTACGGAATATCTCCTCTCTACGCTTATGATGACAGCATGATCACAGCTACAGGCACTATGCCTTCGAATGCAGTTCTTGTTGTAGATGATGAGATATACGACAGCTTTATAGCTGATACCAAGGTACGTATTGATGATTTCTCGAAGCTTATGAAAAAGAGCGGAGAGATAGATTACACTACAGTTTACGTGTCCGATGACGGTGATGATGCAAATGACGCTATCACACCCGACACTCCCGTCAAGACCCTCGATGCAGCTTACGGATTGCTCGGAGACAATGGCGGTACAATTATTATCGTAGGCACATATACACAGTCTGCAAACTTCTTCGAGCCTGAGCACTCCGGCAAGATCGTAATTAAGGGTGCAGATGAAAATGCAGTCTACAATGTAGCAAAGAACACCAGATTTACTCTTGACGGTGAGACTGAATTTGAGAACATACATATCCGGGCGACAGGATCGGCTACATGGTACGTGATTTGTAACTTCAACAGCTTCAAGGTCGCGGATACTGTAACTGTCACAAGAACCGGAGTGTTTATTATCACTCTCGGAGCTCAGAGTGGAGCTACTGCAAACGACCGTGACTGCACTCCAAAGGACGCGACCCTTACACTCGAGGGTGGTGACTGGGGCGAGATCATAGGTTTTGCCAGAAACGGATTTACAGCTCCTTCCACTATCAGAACCGAGGCTGACTATGCGGGTGTTGATCTTGTTATAACAATAGACAAGAACGCATCTGTAGACAAGATATTCGGATTTGGCCGTACCGTTTCAAACGGAAGCAGCTTTGCTCCTGATGCTAACCTCAGAATCAATCTGCTCGGCGGACAGGTAAATAACTTCCTCGGACAGACCGACAACCGTACATACGCTCACGGAGTTATCAACGGTATGGTAGTTTATATCGGTCGAGACTTTGATATATCCAAGAGCTTCCTCGATGGAAATCAGACAGAAGATCACCTTGTAAACGACGGCGGCGGACGCTACATATTCTACGGACTTTCGGGTGAATCTTCATATTCTCCTAAATACGTAGTTTCCACTCAGATCAAGAGATCCGGTCTTGTGATTGCGGCAGAGCTTTATGACTCTATCAAAGACCATTCGAGAATTCTTGCTTCTACCTTTGGTTATATAATCAAGGAAGGTGACACTGTTCCGGCTTACGGACCATTCGTACGTCCCGAAACGAGCATAGTATACGTTTCTTCTAAGGGACATGACCTAAACAATGGTAAGGCAACAAACAACGCTGTAAAATCTCTTAGCGTTGCTCTGGAGATCCTTGGTGAGAACAGCGGCACAATATATATAAAAGACTCGGCTACACTTTCAGCTGATATCACAGGAACAAAGCATAATGTGGTCGTAATGGAGGGAGCTACTCTCAATCTCAATGCAGCCGTATCCGGCTTCGCAGGATATTCAGGCAAGGGAACTATAGTGGTTTCCGATGAGAACAAGGCACTCGTTACGGTAACTGACTTTGAAGGCTTTGACGGAAAAATTGTTGATTCCGAGGGCAACGACATCTTTACCGAAGACCAGGTGATACTTACCGGTACTACAGGTGATTGTGAGTTTACATACAACTGGCTGACTCAGACACTTACCGTCACAGGAAACGGAGTTCCGGGAGCTCTCGTACGTGCACGCTTTGCAAGAGATATAATCTTCGGTGAGGGTGTAAGTGCAATTCCGGATAACTTCTGCTTCAATAATACAAATCTGAAGTCTGTAACACTTTCTTCTACTATTACATCCATCGGTAGGTATGCTTTTGGAAATACTTCCGGCATGACTACACTCAATGTTCCTGAAGACAGCAGACTGTCCTATATCGGATTTAAGGCGTTCCTTTTCTCCGGTATTACATCCGTAGACTTTAACGATAATCTGAAGACTATCGACGGTTATGCATTCAGAGACTGCCATGATCTCGTGAGTGCGGATCTCGGTAACAGTCTTGAGTCACTCGGAGAATATGCGTTTGCAAGAACATTCGCCCTGCAGACTGTGACCTTTGACGGTACATTCACAACTCTCTCGGATAATGTATTCCTTCAGGCAAGTGCTCTTAGCTCCATTACTATTCCTGATAGCGTTACCGTGATCGGAAGCAAGGCATTTATGAATGCAGGAGCACTGACTGCAGTAGTATTCCCTGAGAATCTTACTGCTATCAACACGGACGCTTTCAAAGAGTCCGGACTTACCGGCAGCATTACACTTCCTGCAACAGTGACTGTAATTGGTGACAGAGTATTCTACAAGTGTACAAATCTGACAGGCATCGTTCTACCGAACGGTCTTGAGTCCTTTGGCACATACAGCTTTGCTCTTAGCGGTATCACAGCGATCGAGATTCCCGAGAGCGTAGCTCAGATTCCTGCGAAGGCGTTCTACGGTTGCTCCGATCTCGGTGCAGTTTCAATGAACGGTGTCAGCACTATCGGCGGTTATGCGTTCTCTGCATCAGGTATCACTTCTATCGTTATCCCTGAGGGATGCACGACGCTTGATAGCGGCATATTCTGGGGTTGCGAGAGCCTGGCTACCGTAACTATCAATGCATCTATTGAAACTATCCCTGCAAAGACTTTCTACAATTGTAAGGCTCTGAGCTCTATTGAGCTTCCCGAGACTGTCAGTGCTATATCGTCGCATGCATTCTTTAACTGTGCGTCACTCTCATCTATCGCACTTCCGGATGCGTTGACTTCGATTGGCGGGTATGCTTTCTCGTACTCGAATCTTACCTCTATTGAGCTTCCTGCAGGAGTTACGCAGATCCCCGATAAGGCGTTTGATCATTGTGCAGCTCTCAGCACAGTTACTGTAAAGGGCGATCTCAGCTCCATTGGTAACTATGCATTTGCAGAGTCGGGTCTGGTATCCTTTGTTATACCTGAGACATGTACGACTGTAGGAAACGGCGTATTCTACAAATGCTCTGAGCTTGAGACGGTTACTATAAATGCACAGCTCAAGGGTATCACCACCAAGATGTTCTACAACTGCACATCGCTTACTTCTGTGAACATTCCTGAGACTGTGGTAAATATCCACCCCTATGCATTCTATAACTGCACATCTCTTGCATCCATCGAGCTTCCTTCCGGACTTAAGCTTCTTTACAATTACGCGTTTGCAAATACTACCGCTCTTGCTGTTGACATCACCATTCCAGGTACAGTCAATGAGATCGGAGAAAAGTGCTTTGCCGGTTCCGGTATCACCACTGTAACGTTCGGTGACGGAATAGTTACGGTATATGACGGTGCGTTTGAGAATACCGCTCTTACTGATGCGTACCTCACAAAGAGTGTTAGCGTGATAGGCGAGAATGCGTTCTCTTCCGCTGTTGAAGGAGCATTGATCGCACTTCATACCGAGGCTGATGCCGAGGCGGTAATTGCATGGGCAAATGCAAATACTGACAAAGTTACGCTTGATACGACTTACGTCGCTCAGTAAATCTGATCCTGACGATCACTGAACAAATGAGGGGAAGGCTCGCATGAGCCTTCCCCTTGTGGTATGTATATAACAAAAAGCAAAAGGTATAGAATAATACTTAGTAAATGAGCGTTCAAAATTGCAGGTAAGTGCCCGAGACGTTCTCCTAGCCATCCTGACTGTTAAAAAAACGAGAGTTACAGCAGGGATGAAAAATAATTATCTGTGAGATAAAAAATGCCGTGCTCGGTCTGAGCACGGCATTTTATCATAATACTTATTTTGAAAGTCTGGCTTCGAGAGCGGCAAGCTCCTCGTAAAGCTCAGCGGGAACACGGTCACCTACGAGCTTATAGAATTCCTTGATATTCTCGATATCCTCGAGCCATGACTTGTTGTCAACGGTAAGAAGCTCGCGGATGGTATCAACCGTAACGTTCTCAAGTCCCTCAATGTCGATATCCTCAGCCTTGGGAACAAATCCGATAGGAGTTTCGATTGCGTCTACCTTACCCTCGCATCTGTCGAGGATCCAGAGAAGAACA
>JAZNOK010000073.1:0-4878 GCA_045580775.1 Eubacteriales bacterium | reverse complement strand
CCTCTTGGTCCCGAACCAAGCGCACTACCAAACTGTGCCACACCCCGAATTACCGAAGTATTATACCACACGCGGACATGCCGTGTCAATACTTTAGACCGAAATCGCAAATTATTTACTTTTGTTTTTTCTCAAGGCGTTGTTGTTTTTTCTCTCACCTATGCTAATTTTTGAATATTCGCACTGTGCGTTTTGATACTCCGCAAATTATCTCATAATTGATCGTCTCGGCATGGCGGGCAACCTCGTCGGCAGACAGTTCTCCGCCGAATATCGTCACACGCTCTCCCATCGAAACACCCTCGATATCAGTCACATCCACACAGAACTGATCCATGCACACACGTCCTACTATCGGTGCTCTCTTTCCTCTGATAATGACCTCGCCGCGATTGGACAGAAGTCTCGGAACTCCGTCAGCATACCCCGCACTGACCGTTGCTATGATCCTCGGCTCGGATGCGGTATATGTTCTTCCGTAGCTGATACTTTCGCCGGGCTCGACCCTCTTTACCATTGAGACTACCGAGTAAAATGACATAGCCGCTCGCATTCCGTCCGGCAGCTTTGTTGTATCCGATGGGGCAAGTCCGTACATTATTATTCCTGCCCGCAGTATATCTCCCTTTTGCCCAAATGCTCCGAGTGAAAAAGCTGAATTTGCACAATGCACAAAAGGAAAACTGCACCCCATCTGCTCGAGGGTATGAACAATGCCGAAAAACCGCTCATGCTGCAGCTCCGAAAAACGTGCATCCTCTGCGTCCGTGCTGTCAGCACACGCAAAATGCGTAAATATGCCGCCGGTATGAAGCGATGGCATTTTGTATACAGAGCATATCTGCTCGAGTGCTTTTGTATGCTCGGTGCGGCAGTCAAATCCGATGCGTCCCATGCCTGTGTCGATCTTTATATGAATATCCACACAAACCCCCGCCGCCTCAGCCTGACAAGCAAGCTCGGTTGCGTATTCAAGCGAATAAACGCACTGGGATATACCTCCCTCAGCAAGCCTCCGTGCACACTCGGGGGGAGTGTAACCGAGAATAAGTATAGGCGTGCGGATCCCGCACTCGCGTAGCTGATCTGCTTCTTCTATATTAGAAACAGCAAATCCGTCCGCACCTGCCGCCTCCAGTCTGGGAGCAACAGCCGCAGCACCGTGACCGTATGCGTCGGCCTTTACTACCGCGTATACAGGTTTTCCTGTATGCTCTTTTATTATTTTGTAGTTATCTACTATCGCGGCTATGTCGATCTCAGCCCACGCCCGTCGAAGAAAACTCATTCTGTTTTACCTCTTTTTTTGCACCTTACTGCTTGTAATAAATGATACTCCATATAATGGGAAAAGTCAAGTGCCCATGTCCCATTTATACTCCTGATGCGGTGTAAATATGACCTTTTGCGGAGCTGCATCCATGCAGAGGGCAGGAGGCGGGATTTTTGCAGCAATAGCTCTCACGGTCATGACAGGGCATGCCGCCCTCGTAAAAAGTACCGTCTCTGCCTGTCTATATCCCTTTTTTCTATTCGGCGATGATATCGTACACACCCGAGCGGGAGAGGACTGCCTTTACCGAATCGGACTCACCGCAAATGCAAATACTCGATCCATGCTCTGTAAGGTGGCAAGCAAGCTCGCACAGCTCCTTTACTCCCGACACATCGACAAGCGACACTCCCGAAAGGTCGATAAGTATATTGCTCTTTCCCGACAGCTCGCCTATCAGCTGCTCGACGGCATCGGTATTTGCAAATATCACCGCTCCGTCTATCTCGACGCGGCAGCTGCCGTCCTGCTCATCGGTGATCTTTGTATCCAGGCGGGCGAGCTTTGCTATAGTAAGTACAAGAGCTATAGCCACTCCGATAATGATAGCTACCGTGAGATCAAATACGACCGTAGCGATCATGGTTACCAGGAACTTGACTATTCCTCCCTTGAATCTATGCGAAAAAATATAGCTGATAGTTTCCCACTCGTTCATCCTCCACGCGGTAACAAGCAAAACACCCGAAAGAGCACACAGCGGGATCTTTGCCATAATGGGTCCGAGCAGAAGCATCGACGCAAGAATAAACAAAGAATGAAAAATTCCGCACAGGCGGGTCTTTGCACCGGATTTTATCGCTACGCTGGTTCTCGCGATTGCTGCCGTAGCGGGTATTCCGCCAAAGAACGGAGCAGCGATATTGCCTATTCCCTGAGCTATGAGCTCTCGGTCTGAGGTGAGCTTTACTCCGGTCATTCTGGAAGCACTCGCACCGCACAGCAAGCTCTCGATCATACCGAGGGCGGCGATCGAGACTGCAGGGGAGATCAGATTTTTGATATTTTCAAAATTCAGATCCGAGAGCCTGAGTCTGTCGGGGAGTATCGGGGTCTTCGGTATCTGTCCGACGGTGTCGACCGAAACAGAAAAGATCACAGAAACCGCCGTAGCAATAATGATCGCAACAAGCGAGGAGGGGACGACGGCGTTGAACTTTTTCGGATAAAAGATCATAAACAGCATCACGCACACGCCCATTATCACGGATGCGATATTAGGCGAAAAGCCGCCTGTAAAGTAGCTTGCGAACTTTTCTATCGCACTGGTGCCGACAGAGCTCACACCGAAAAAGTTGTCAAGCTGCCCTAAAGCTATAGTGATAGCAATACCCGAGGTAAAGCCTGTGATAACAGGCATGGGAATGAAGGCAGTCAGCTTGCCGATCTTGAGTATTCCCGCAAGTACAAGAAGCACTCCTGCCATGGCGGTAGCTACAAACACCCCGCTCATGCCGTATGTAGCAACAATAGACATCAAAATAGCCGCCATAGCACCTGTCGGTCCTGATATCTGATAAAACGCCCCGCCCAAAGCCGCAATTACAAGTCCGCTGACGATAGCTGTGAGCAGTCCGGATGCCGCTGTAGCACCGCTCGACACGCCGAATGCCAGAGCAAGAGGCAAGGCAACCGCCGCTACAGTTATTCCTGCCATCAGATCCTGTGCAAGCAGTTTTGCGTTGTAACCTTTAAATTCAATTTTTAGATCGCTTATGAACTTTTTCAGCATGATGAAATATCATTGTCCTTTCCTAATATAAATTAGTACACCTGTAAAAATCAACAAGGGAGATTATAGTACAACACCGTCTCTTTGTCAAGAGAAAAAACACATATCTTCACATCGCACATGCCGCACGCGAGGGGACTTATGGGTCCTTCTGTGAGACAAAAAAACCAAAAAGTATTGTAAAGCAAAAAGAAAAATGCTATACTGATACATATCATATAAAAAAATTCGATCTCCAAAGGAGCTTTGACATGCAAACAAGAGAAAAGTTTTCTTCACGGCTGGGCTTTATTCTGATCAGTGCCGGCTGTGCTATCGGACTCGGTAATGTGTACCGTTTTCCGATCATTACCGGTGCTTACGGCGGGGCAGCTTTTGTACTGTTGTACATTGCGTTTTTGCTCTTGCTCGGACTCCCTGTAATGACTGTGGAGCTTGCTGTCGGACGCGGCTCTCAGCGTTCGATCGCTTCCTCATTTGACGTTCTCGAGAAAAAGGGACAGAAGTGGCATCTGGCTAAATATCTCGGCATCATCGGCAACTACCTTTTGATGATGTTCTACACCACCATTTCCGCATGGATGGTGATCTATTTCGGCAAATATGTCAGCGGCTCGATACTCAGCTACGACACCGCCGAAAGCCTCAAGACCGTATTCGACAATACTGTCACAAACACCCCTCTGGTCAGCATAGCGGTGGCGTTCGTTATCGTTTTGTGCTTTGGTATCTGCTCGCTCGGCCTTGTCAAAGGAGTCGAGAAGATCACCAAAGTCATGATGGTCGCCCTGCTCGCACTGATGGTATCTCTTGCCATCTACTCATGCACACTGCATGGTGCCGCTGACGGTCTACGCTTCTATCTTATTCCCTCTCTTGATAATATCAAAGAGGCAGGTCTGCCTACCGTTATAAGTGCGGCAATGGGCCAGGCGTTCTTTACCCTGTCGATAGGCATCGGCTCTATTGCCATCTTCGGCAGCTATATCGAAAAGGACCGCAAGCTGTTCGGCGAGGCTGTCACGATCGTTTCGCTCGATACTTTTATCGCATTGATGTCGGGATTTATCGTTTTTCCCGCTTGCTTTACCTACAACGGCGGTCAGACAGCTGATGCAGGTACTGTCAGTGCGTCATTTCTCATGACTACTCTCTCAAGCATATTCAACAAGATGCCCGGAGGCAGACTGATAGGCTCGCTGTTCTTCCTTCTCATGATATTCGCGGCTCTCTCAACCGTGATTGCCGTTTTTGAGAACATAATGTCATTTTGGCTGGAGCTTACAAATCTCAAAAGACGCACCGTTGCTCTGATCAATATGGGACTCATGCTCCTGCTTTCTCTGCCGTGCGTTCTCAGCTTTACGGTTCTCTCGGATATCACGCTGTTCGGACGCGGCATCATGGATCTGGAGGACTTTACCGTTTCTAATATCCTCCTGCCCCTGGGCTCGATCATCTACGTGATATTCTGTACCACCCGCTACGGCTGGGGCTGGGATAACTTCATAGGCGAGGTAAACGCAGGCAACCGCGGCGTAGGCCTCCCCAAATGGATAAAGCCGTATATGAAATACGTCCTGCCGCTTATCATAGTCGCAGTATTCCTCATGAGCGTACTTTAAACAAGAGCAAAGATACAGGCGGGGGAAACCCCTTTTCCAAAAAGGTTTTCCCCCCCCCCCCTACTTAGTGCAGAAGTTTTTTAAGCGCAAGAAGCTTACTTGGATCCCTTTTCAACGTAGTCGTTGAACAGCCAGTAGTAACGGCCGTTTTCCCACCATGTACGGGGGTTCTTGCTGTAGTCGATACT
>JAZNOK010000072.1:0-3330 GCA_045580775.1 Eubacteriales bacterium | reverse complement strand
AAGCCCCTTCATCACCACCATCGTGGACGCATTGACACTTGTGGTATATTTCAACATTGCCTCCACCCTGCTTCATATTTAATAGAAAAAGACGGTCGCGTAAGGGGCGTACTCTTAAGGACAGTACAACAAGACGCGAAAACACCCTTAGTTTTTTAAAAAACTAAGGGTGTTTATAATATTCTCTTTCTTTGTTAGTCAAGTTGTGCTATAATACAACTAACCGATAAATAAGAATTTAACGGTCAATTTTCACTCTACCATAGGTTTACTTCTCCTCACTAAACCAATGGTGGGTGTATTTCATGCAAAATAGCCGTTACACTGAATGCGAAAGGAGGAAGCCTATGAATCAAATAAAAATCGGAAGATTTATTGCCGAGTGCAGAAAAAAGGCAAACTTAACACAAATGCAGTTGGCAGAAAAACTGGGTATCACCGATAAAGCAATATCCAAATGGGAACGGGGCGTGGCAATGCCCGATACTTCGATAATGCTTGAACTGTGTGATATTCTTTGCATCAGTGTAAATGAATTATTAAGTGGGGAGAAAATCAATATGGAAAATAACAATCAAAAAAACGAACAACTTTTGCTTGATATGGCGAAAGAATTAGAGAAGAAAAACAAAACAATTTGGTCTTCTATGTGGGCAATTATGATTGTAAGTATGACGGCACTATTTGCAGGTATCTTTATTGCTGCATTCTTGATACCTGAAGGAGTGTGGCAGCTTGTCACCATTCTTGGTATTTGCGTTGTGTTTTTGATACCGTGTTTCTATGCATTAAAGCTTGAGGTCAGTGTAGGTGCTTACAAGTGCAAAAATTGCGGTTACGAAATTGTTCCTACCTACAAAGAAGCAATGATGGCAATGCACAGAGGAACAACGCGTCACTTAAAGTGTCCGAAATGCAACGAACGCACTTGGTGCAAAAAAATATTGAAGAAGTAAATTCCAATTTATCGAATAGGTGATATTTGTTTAGAAAAGGGTTTTAGGTTCTCCTAACAAGTGACATTTGGGCGCCTAAATGCCCTGCTTGTTACGGTATGAGACAAAATTAAAGGAAGCACAAAAATTTTGTGCTTCCTTTTTTTACTGTCCTTAACCGTACAACGCCTATGCTTCCCATCTTTTTTTATTGCTTAAACGGATAGGCTCAAGGATAGCAGCAGACCGTTGCCCGCAGCCCGGTCCCGGCTTTAAGCCTTTCCCATGCAATAGCGTCCGCCGTCGATCAGGTAGTTTGTTCCTGTAATGAACGCCGCCTTGTCAGAGAGCAGATACAGCATAAGATCGACTACCTCCTGAGGCTCAGCTGCACGGCCGATCAGCGTCTTCATGTTTGCCATAGCGGCTCTTGTAAGTACAGGTCCGGGAGACACGGTCACTACTCTGATACCGTGGGGTGCACAGTATTTTGCCAGTGACTGAGTAAAGCCGTTCATTATACCCGACTTTGCTGTTGAGTATCCGATAGAGCCAGATGATGCCTCAGCTCCGCAGATAGAACCGAGATTAAGAATAACACCGCTCTTCTGTTCTACCATGTATGGGAGTGCCGCCTTTGCCAAAAGCATGGGGCCTTTGAGATTTACGTCTATCTCCCACTCGAGAATATCCGGATCGACCTTTATATAGTCACGCACACCCTTGAGTATTCTTATTCCGTCACCGCCTGCACAGTTGATCACGTAGTCGATCTTACCGAATTTCTCGATAGTCTTCTCTACTACGTTTGTAACCTCAGCGTACTTTCTCACGTCACATGACACGTACAGGAGATTTTCGCTTTCCTCAACGGGTGTAATGTCAGCAACAGTGACCTTAGCTCCGTTGGCAATGAGATTTTCTGCTGTAAGCTTGCCCATACCGGACGCCGCACCGGTAATTATTGCGACTTTGTTCTGAAATTCCATGACTATTTTTCCTTTCTGTTTTTGTAATATTCAAACCAAACGGTAGTTTTGTTTTGTTTTTATTCATAATAACATCTTTACTCACAAAAGTAAATATGCTATAATACAAAAAATAGAAACTATTATACTGCGAGGTACAATTATGAGCTGCAATGACTACAGCCTCAAATACCTGAAGATAAACGAGTATATCTATGACACTGACCATGTTCGTTCTATTGACATTCCGCGGCCGTTTGACCTACTCACTCAGATAAAAAAGGGCGAGGTGGTGTTTACGGATAGCGAGGGAAAATCTGTCCATGCCAAAGAGGGAGAGGTCGTATTTATACCAATGGGTACTACATATACTATGACATGGTATGGCAAAGACCCCTCCAATATCGCTATTCATTATCAGTTTCAGTCTGAGCAAAATCAGTACGTACTGCAAAAGATCGACGGAGTATCATTTCCCTTTGACGAGATACCCGAAAGCGAGCTTATGAAAATGTCGCTTTTTTATCATGTGTTTTATCTCTGTGAGCCTCATATGAAAAAGGCAAAAGTCTCCACATACGACAACAGAGTCGGAGCGGCTGTAGAATTCATTCGTACAAACTATAATATTGACTTCACAATTGAACAGCTGGCTGAAATGTGCCATCTGTCACCGTCAAGGTTTCATTACCTGTTCAAAAAATCTGTAGGCTACACAGCTATCGACTACAAAAACAAGCTCAAGACAGATATCGCAATGCAGCTGCTGATCTCTACAGCTATGTCGGTTGAGCAGATCTCCGACAAGCTCAACTTCAACTCCTCAATATACTTCAGAAGAGTGTTCAAAAAATTTGCAGGAATGAGTGCTACCCAGTACAGAACTATGTACTTCAAGCAAGATATATAACACCGAAAGGAAATAAAAATGAACAAATACAGGGTTACCGGAATGAGCTGTGCTGCCTGCTCTGCAAGAGTGGAAAAAGCTGTAAACGGACTGGATGGAGTCAGTTCATGCTCAGTCAGTCTGCTGACAAATTCCATGACAGTAGAAGGCAGTGCATCCCCGGATACTGTAATTTCAGCCGTCAAGCGGGCAGGCTACGGTGCTACGCTCGATACAGGCAACACAAAAACAAATATAACACAAAAAGACACAGACGAGCTTGACTCGTCCGAGCAAAAGCAAATACTCACACGCCTTCTGGCTTCACTTGTATTTCTCTGTGCACTCATGTACATCTCGATGGGACACGTTATGTGGGGGGCACCCATGCCTCCGTTTTTTTCAAACAATCCCATAACAATAGCCCTTGCTCAGGCTTTGCTGTCAGGCATTGTACTGGTCATAAACCAAAAATTCTTCATCTCAGGTACCAAGGGGCTGATGCATCTTGCACCTAATATGGATACACTTGTTGCAC
>JAZNOK010000071.1:0-5931 GCA_045580775.1 Eubacteriales bacterium | reverse complement strand
TGTTGGTTTTTGCCAAAAGATTGAAGGGTTTTTCGTTTATCCATACAAAAACAAATTTTTATAACTCGAATAAGTACCATTAACAATCACTTGGGCTTGACTTATGTCACCAAGTGATCGTAAACAGAAAACACGAGCTGTAAATTTCTGATCGCAATAACAATTACTTGCGCCGCAGGCATTCATTTAGAATGTCTGCGGTTTTTTATTTTAGGAGGAAAAATGTCACAATATAAACTCGAATTAAAACAGATAGTAGATTACCCCAGAACAAGAATGTACCGAGATCTCATTCATACCTTGATAGCAAGTGACGATATCCATGTGGGCGGCACGAGCGGACTTTATTATTATATAGTCCTGTGCAGCTTCGCAAATTTCAGAACTTCATATAATCGCTTCAAAGGCGTGACTTATACCGTTTACCCCGGCGAGTGGATATGCACATTTGACGATCTGACCTATTGGCTCCGCACAAATTCCAAAAGAAAAGCCCTTGCCATCATGGATATGCTCCGAGAGAGACATCTTATACAATACAAGCTAATAGGCCGAGGAAGCCTTGTAAAATACCGCATAGAGAATTGGGCAAGGACAAACAGAGTTTTGGACTATAACGCGCCCTGCCAAAAGGACACAGGCTTTTTCTTTGTCCCCATGGATATAGCAAGCGAGCTTGTTGGAGCGGGGAAATGCTCGGAGATGGATATTCTTTTGGATATGTGGCTAAACACTGTTTACAATGACAGTAATGTTATCGGCTCAAGTGAATTTCCCGTTGTCTACATGAGAAACGGCAGCGGGAATCCGCTTTTGTCATATTCCGAGCTGTCCGAGCGGTGGGGAATATCTAAAGCGACGGTCGGAAGGTATATAAAGCACCTTAATTATCTCGACGTGATATCCTGCGTGTCCTTTTCGGGGAAGCACGGGACTGTCATTTCGATCAAGGGCTACCTCTCCACAATGTTTTCGGTGTCCGATGTTATGCTAGACAAAGAGGAGATCGCCATGGCTTTGGCTATAAAGGTTTCGGTTTCGGATGATGACCTGTGCGTTTCAAAAAATAATGACTCCGTTTCAAAATCCTCCTCTTGCGTCTCAAAAACGGACACTGAAAGAATAGTTTCAAAAGTCCGCTCATTCCTTGCACTGCAAGACTTTAAGTGCTCTGAGTGCTCGCAAATGTCCTATATATTATATCCTTTATCCGGTTGTAAAGGGTATAGTAAAGAGTATATTAGAGAGTTAAATATAGGTGAGCCGTGCCTGCTTGAACTCCGCTGCGGGGAAGGGAAAACAGTCATGAGATTTAGGATCTGCCTTACGCCTTGTGACGGAAAATAATGAAATTTTCGCAAAAAAATGATAGTTACCCTGTTTTCTCCCAAAAGTTACACACCCGTTTCCTTGACATGGATTTTTGAGGGTGATATAATATCTATGCTCTGAAAATATATCAAGGAGGTATGTAAATGAAAACGAGAGAGCAAATATACGGGAGGGAAGCTGCCGAGCTTTTGCGGTTAATATCCTCATATCACTGCGTAATGCGGGATCAGCTTGTACGAATGTTCCCGGGAAAAGAAAGCAAACTGAATAATCTCATAAATCATCTGCTCAGACAGGGAAGGATCTTTAGTAACCCTGAAAGAGCGGATGTTTTTTTCGACAGTCCCGACACGGAGTACGATTCGGATATGATCAGTGCGATCTGGATATGCTGCGATTTCGCGGAGCGGGTTGAATATCACTGTGCCGGCGATTATCCTGTCAAGCTGAGCTTTTTTTCAGACGGGGAGCTTTATGATGTTATAGTGATACCGAAGGGCAAGGAGGCTCTTGTTAACTGTGCGATCGAGGTCAGTGAGGATGATGGGAAGCGTATCGTAGTACTTGAGGACATCGGTCAAGCCGAGCAGATAAATGTGCCGAATATCGCCGCTTTCTGCTTGGTCGATCAAATAACGGGAAAAACAGAATACTACACTTTAGAGGGGTAGTTTGAAAATAATGCGATCAAGAAATTTGAGAGCATTTATTTCAAACATCATTTGTGCCTTTTTGCGGCTAAACACCGCAAAATTCTTCGAACCGACACAAATGCAAAGAAAGGAGCAGATACCAAAATGGAAGTAATAAAAGATATTATATGTCGAAGACTTGACCATCAGCTAAGCGAGCTGAGAAAAATGGAAATGACTACAACAGAGTCACAGATAGCGTTAGCCGAGGGGGATATGGACAGATTCACCTCCCTTGCAACCGATGCCGCATTACGCAGTGAAGCACTCACCTGCAAGATGCGGCATTTGCTTTATCAGTTTACGGACGAAAAAAGACCTGAGCATATGATAAATGCCGCCGAGATGCAGGGAATGGTCGTTCGAGAATATAAGGATATGTTTGAGGTCGAGCTGCCCTGCCTATTGCCCAAACGAAACACAAAGCGGGGGAGTGAGTTTATAACAGATCCTATGCATTTTATGCTTGAGCGATATAATGAAGCTCACCCGATCAAAAGATATGAAAGCGCTGTTGTTTGCTTTGTGCACGAGTATGACAGATCAATGCCGTGCAAGAGAATTATTGATTATGACAACATGGAGCAGAAGGCTGTCGTGGATGTTATTGCAACCTTTTTTCTCCGTGATGACAGCGGACGCTTCTGCGATACATACAATACGATTTTTTCGGGTGATGCCGAGAAAACAGGCATTTATATCATGTCGCAGAACAGATTTTTAGGCTGGTATTCCTGTCTGAAATACGGAAAACACCCCGTGTAAAAAGGCGATGTTTTTTGGAACTTCAAATTACACCGGTTATAAAAACCTCGAACCCTCTTATTTTACAAGGCATTATTGCGTTTTAAAGACAGTAAAAAATACCAACGTTTAAATTTGGTATGGTATTTTGTTGAGGAGAGAAAATGCAAGACACTATAACTTGTCGTGAGATTTTAATGTCACTCATAGCCATTTGCGGCGAGCTTCCTTTCGAGCAGATCGACAGGCTCGAGGGCGGCAATCGGTATAAATATGAGCTGCTCCGAGATATGAAGAAAAGAAAACAGATCAAGACCTTTTATAAGGACCGAATGCGAGGGTACAGATTACTTGACGAGGGGAAAAGACATCTGCTTGCAAGCAACCCCGAACGCTTCTCATTTTACTTGACCGGATCAAGCGAGACAAACCATATAAGGAGCGAGGTCACAAGAAGGCACAGACTTCACCGTACTGCCGAGACATGGATAACGATGCTGAACGCCGATGTGGAGATTTTTCGCGACCGTAAGACAAATATTTTTTCTCCCAAGTGGAGAGGTGATGATGTCCGTCTCCCTGCGTTCTATTCCTCACTTGAGATAAAAGAGATGGGCGAGGACATGACAAAGATCGGCAGCTCGAGAGCGACAGGCGTGCTGCTGACAGACGAACATATATATCCCACTTATGCCCTCGGTGACTCTCTGATAAAATGGCCCTATAAAGCGGAAAACAGGTTTAAGACCATGATGCAAAGTCACCTGTGCCATGACAGATTGCCGAGCAGATATGTAAGAGATAATATTTCCGGGCTGATATTGGCAAACTCAATGTACCTTGCAGGCGAAATATTGGGTCCGTCAAATCTCGGCTCATATTTTCTGCTGAACGGCGGGTATGAGCACTTTTATTATCTTACAAATGACAGATATGGCGAAAGGATACTTCAGCTATTTTGCGATACAGAGCTAAGGGCCTCTTTAGACAGTCTTTTAAGTGAGGACCTTGCCCCTTGCAATCCTTTACTTGCCGTTGAGAACGACGGCATTGACGAAAACGGTGTCCCTGTTCTCTTTGCTTATACCTGCGACCTGCCGAGACTGAGGAGATTCAATATTGCGGTTGCCATAAGACAGGCGAGGGGGACGGTCATCTGCTTCGACTTTCAAAAAGAGGTGCTGGAGAGAGTTCTAAATAAAAATATACATTTCCAAATGATCGATTTTGAGAAATGGGAAAGGATCTTTTTTGAAGAAACGTAAACTGATTACTTTAATTGCCGTTTTGCCGTTGCTCCTTTGTATATTGCTCTACGGCGGCGGTGTAATAGGACAGTTTTTGTCCGGTTATATTGATTGGCAAAACGGTGGAGGCACACCGGGAGACGGCACCTCGCCGAAAATGCCGTCCTTCGGTATCATTGAATGCTTTGCCTCGGCGTTAAAATTTCCTTACGGACTTGCAGGGGTACTCATATGCATTGTTGTGTTGGCTGTTTTGATATTTATACTGTTGCGTTCCGACGGTAACGGCGGTGTGCTTGACAGAGAGCGTAATTTTCATTATTCGAGTAAAGGTACATACGGTACCTCGGGCTTTATGACAAAGGAGGAAGCCTCTGAGGTGCTTGAGATCGTACATGACTTGAAGAAATGCTCGGGGACAGTTCTCGGCATACTTGACGGCAAATATGTCTGCGTGCCCAAGGCGACCCGTTTAAACGCCAATATGGCGGTCTACGGCGCCAGTGGCTCGATGAAAACACGTTCCTTTTGCGTGAACAGAATATTGCAGAGTGCTGCCTCGGGCGAGTCGCTTATCGTATGTGACCCCAAAAGCGAGCTTTACGAAAAAACAAGCGAATATATGAGAGACAAGGGCTATACAGTCAAAGTATTTAACCTTGTGTCCCCCGAAAACTCGGATTCTTGGAATTGCCTTGCCGAGATCGAGGGGGATGAGCTTATGGCTCAGCTTTTCTGCGATGTTGTTATAAAGAATACGGGATCTGCCACGGGAGACCATTTTTGGAATGCGGCAGAACAGAATTTGCTCAAGGCTTTGGTTCTTTATGTTGATCTCGGATATCCTCCCGGCAAGAGAAATATAGGTGAGGTATATAAGCTCCTCACCATGTCCTGCGAAAAGGAGCTGAACGATCTGTTTGATGCATTACCCACTACTCACCCCGCAAAGGCTCCCTATTCTATTTTTAAGCAATCCTCGGATACTGTCAGAAGCGGTGTGATCATAGGTCTCGGCTCAAGAGTGCAGGTGTTCCAAAACAAAAAGATATGCGATATGACCGCCTATGATGAGATAGATATGGAGCTTCCGGGCAAGGAGCCTTGTATCTATTACTGTATCAACAGCGACCAAGACAGTACCTTTGATTTCCTTGCTTCTCTGTTTCTCTCCTTTGTGTTCATCAAGCTCGTTCGTTATGCGGACAGACATTGCCCCGCAGGCCGTCTGCCTGTTCCCGTTCATGTGCTCGGCGAAGAGCTGACAGCCTGCGGTGTTATTCCCGATCTGTCCCGAAAGATAAGTGTTATACGCTCAAGAAATATAAGCATGAGCTGTGTATTTCAGAATCTTGCGGGACTGCAAAACCGCTATCCTCAAAACCAATGGCAGGAGATCCTCGGCAACTCGGATATCCAGCTTTTTCTCGGCTGTGTAGACGAGCTGACAGCAAAGTATATAAGCGAGCGCTCGGGGGATGTCAGTATCCAAGTACAAAGTCAGGCAAGACAGCGTAACGCATGGACACCTGCATATACCCCCGAATACAGAGAGACGAGCGGTGTAGGTAAGCGTAAGCTCCTGACAATGGATGAGGTGCTGAGACTCCCAATAACGCAGGCACTTGTCATTGTCAGAGGTAAGAAGCTTTTGAAGGTGGATAAGTGTGATTACACGAAGCACCCCGAATCTGCAAAGCTCAGAGCCTGCAAGGCATCGGAGCATATCCCCACTTGGCGGAAAAATGCCGAGGTAAAGCAAGAAGAAAAGGAGGAGATAACAGAGCAAACGCCGCAGATAAGATCTGCAAATCCCCGATCTGCACCGACGCAGAAGAAAAGACCCAAGATCGTTGTAAGCGACAAAAATAATGTTTTGAAAAAGGAGTAAACAAATGGAAGAAAAAGATCAGATC
>JAZNOK010000070.1:0-4696 GCA_045580775.1 Eubacteriales bacterium | reverse complement strand
GAGGGGTTTTTTCTTCAAAGTCTTCAGAAAGAGGCCGAGCACTGCATACAACATTGTCAAATTCCTCAGGTATATCGCATCTGTCGAGATCCCTGAATGAAAAGCCGAGAAAACCTCCGATCACATCGAGAGAATATCCATCATGCTCAGGAGTGAGTACATCTTCTCCGATATATATCGGCTCATATCTGGCAACGATACGGTTGTGTCCGACGGTTTCGTTTGCCGTGAGTGATGCATGCTCTATTCTGAGTGCTCCCGACATGCGGTAGTCCATTTCAGCGGCAAAACAAAAGCCTGCCCCCTTGTTTCTGTAGTCGGTGTTTTGGTGCTTGCACGTCAGTGTGATCTCGGCGTGGTGTATCGGCTCTGTATAAGAGCACAGGGCATGTCCGTGAGGGTCGAAAGTGTTTGGAGAAATAGTGCATTTTCCTACAGCTACTATAGTGCCGCCGGTCAGTGAAAGCATTTTTTGTGCCGCCTCAAACTCCCCGATGGGGTAAGCAGGGCAACTTCCGTCACCGAAACCTCCGTCAGATACGAAAACAGTATTTTCTTGCCTGAGATATTCTGCACAATTAACAAGCTCGGTGTGCCCGCATTTTGAGCAGATGCGGATCATGCCGTTTTCATCAAACGGATTTGCGTCAGTTTTGTCGAAAACATGTCCATTGATGTCGCAGGTGCTTTGTATTTTGTCGAACAGTGCCATTTTTGCCAAGAAAACAAGCCCGTCAGGAGCATGTTCGGGGTCGTATATCAGAGTTTTTGTGCCCTTTACGGCACTTAGTCCGGATTTGTCAAAACGGTATATATCACCGCCGTCTACTGTCAGAACCACATCGCCCGAGAGGATGTTTTCTTCCTTTGCTCCTCCCAAGTGGATAGCCTCGACCACAGCAGAGTCTGATATGTGCACAGACGCACTTCCAGCTACGGATCTGTCTCCCATTGCACCGCATACGGCATAACGGACATAAGCATTTGCCCCGATGCAAATGTCACAATGTCCTGTGTGTACTCTGTCAGCACACCCACGGGAAAAACCGACCAGGCGGCTTACAACTCCGCTCATAACCGTCAGCTTTGTGTCTTTGGGGTATGTGCCGCATGAGGAAGGTGCGTTGTTTTCTGCTCCTACTATGTACAGTCCGTTTGACTCTACTGTCATGTCACAGCTGACTTTGATCCCTTTTCCTAAAGTAAAAGGATGAAAGTTCGCTGCTATGACAGCAGATGTCTTTATATCTATGTTCAGGTGCTCAAATATGCACTCTCCGCCCATTGTGACAGTTGCAGACTCCTCGAATACAAGCGATGCCCCCGACTCTCTGTAGTCGTGTCCTTGGTATACGCTTGTGAGCTTTATTATTCCGTTATGTTGCGGCATCTTTGATGCCCGCATGACAATTCTTTCACTTATGACGACTGTGCCGCCATCGCTTACACGGCTGAATACTTGTGCCGGGTCATCTTTCTGCGTGAGAAAAACTGTATTTTCCATGATACTTCCTCGATAGTAAAAGTGTAGTATGTGAGTTTGTTGCTGATGTTTTAATCTATCATATTAAATCGGCAAAATCAATAGCTTGATGTGTGATATGCTTGGCTTTCTGCATGCAAGCGGAATAAAGGAAAAAAGAGCCGTGCGGCTCTTTTTTCCTTGTATGACAGAGTCATCTGTAATAATTCTTTTTGCCTTTTATTAGCATTCCTGCACCTGCAACCAGCATGAGAGCAGCGAGAGCGGCAACCACGATGAAGTTATCTCCTGTGTTGGGGTTCTCCGGTGCAGGAGAAGGTGCGGGTGCGGGCTCGGGGTCAGGTGTTGGTGTGGGTGTAGGTGTGGGTGTGGGCGTAGGCTCGGGATCCGGCGTTGGTGCGGGAGAAACGGCTGCTTCCAGCTTTCCGAAGCTATGGATCGCTATTCCCATCCTGGGGTTTACGACCGGAAGTCTCTGGAAGATCTCATCATACACAGACATGTCAAGTTCTGTGCCGTTTACATAATATTTAGCATTGTCAGATATGACACTGCCGTCCTTTGCAATTACCGTGAACAATACCCAATGGAAATTGCCATACTCGAATATCTCGTCTTCGTCCAGCTCATCAGACTCGAAGAAATCATCCTCGGTATTGTTCATCCACTCAAAATATTCTACACTATAGAGAGCATCGTCAGCTACGGTGGGCTCTGCTGGGTTTTTGCCGTTTTCGGGAGCCGTGGCGGTCAACTCGATCTTGTCAATTACGTTATATCCGAACGGATACATTTTGATTACGCTGACTACCCGATCAGTTGTGAAATTGAGTCCGGTGAATTTCTGGGAGCCGACGTATATTTCAACATCCTCGGCAAACTCATATCCGAGCTCGGGTTCTGCATCATAAGAGAAGTAATAGATTCTATTATCCTCTACAGGTCCGCTGTAAGCTTCAAATTCACCATTGTTTCGATGAATTACCCAGTAAGACTCAGCCGAATAGGGAATACCGTTAGGCAGAGCAACTGTGCCGCGATCTATATCATCGCCGATCTTAATGTCGGTCGGGAATGCAGGGAGCTCTATTTTTGTTATCTTGTCAAGGAAGGATATATCATACACTCCGTATATGCTTGTGTAGCCTTGGTTGTAGTATTTGGATGCTTCTTCTCCGTTGATATAAACTACGAAATTGTCAGAAAATTCGTATCCGGCCTTTGCATCAATAAAGATCTCCAGAGAATATCTGTCTTTTTTAAATTCTCCGTCAAAATCACTCTGAACAGAGTACCAGAAGTAATCCGCAAGGATATAGTTCGCGTCATCTGCTACGCTGATATTACTGTCTACCCAAGTGTCACCGATTTGAGGGACTTTCAGTGTGATATCTGCTCTGTCTAATTCTTTTTTGAATGATATACGCTCATATATATGAATGGAATAGTAATCAACTGTCGGGAATATCATTTCGTTACCGTTGACAGTAACTGTTGCATCCTCTGAAAACTCATATCCGTCAAGAGGAACCAGGCTGTATTCCAGATGATATACATTTCCATCCTCAAAGACATCTGCGAGGTTGCCGATCTCATCTCTCCACTCACAGTAGTCCAGGGTATAGTTTGCTCCTTCGGGAAGCTTGATCTCCGGAATAGCTGAGCCGGCAGTGGGTGTCTTGTAGGTGACAGAGACACTGTCTATTACCGTGCACAGGGTGTAGCGTACATACATCACAGCGGTTGTTTGGCTGCTTTCGGGGATTATTTCGCCATACAGATAATTACCGTCTGTGGTTTTGAGACTGCCGTTGCTGTACCAATTAAATGCATATCCGTCTGCTGCCTTCAGACTGACAGTAAGATAATATACCTGCTTGTCTTCAAAGTTGCCTGTAACGACCTCGCCGTCCTTTGTCCATTCCACCTTTGTTATGCTAAAAGCATCAGACTGTGTGGAGAGTGAGGGTATGGTCGAAGGTGTAGCTGCCGTGATATCACAGGGACCGTTTTCTATTTCGGCAGTTTCAATGTAGCCGTTTTTGGGGAGTACGCTAACGTACTTGTAGAGTACGAGCTCGTCGGAGTTCATATAGTACTCCCATTCGGTGTCGCCGAGCAGGATGCTCTCGCCGTTTACAATAATGTCGGTCGTATCTTCTTTGAATGTCTTGCCGTTTGCGGGGTTCAAGGTGATGATGAGTCTGTAGTTACCGTATCCGAACTTTCCATCGACAAGCTCAGTTTTGAACATCCACTTTGCCTCCATGGTGTAGTCGGCATTTGCGGGGATGCTGATACCGTCAACCGAAGCGTCAGTGCCGTATTCGGCTGTGTACTGTGCGGTGATATTTACTTCGCTGACCTTTGGTGTGAGATCGTATTCGTAGCTGATCTGCATATAAGGCATATCATGATAGCATGAGTTTTCCTCATAGGGGGAGAAGATTGCTGCATAATCAGAGAACCAGTAGCCTTGCTTGGGGATGAATCTGAGTGAGAGCTCATAAATACCCTCTCCTGTCAGAACAGAGCCTGTATAAGGACCGTAATCAGGCTCGTATGTGAACCATACGTAATCGTAGAGCTCATATCCGAGACTCGGATCACAGAGCTGCTGACTGTCTATCACGGTAGAAGCTCCTGTTTCCATAGCGGGGAGCTGATCAATGACGATCTCGTCGATGACAGTGATATCACCTACAAAGTATAGTTGTTCTACTACTATCTCATCCACGTTTCCGTTGATGTTGAAATCGTTTGGATATACGTCGTAAGCTTCTTCACCGTTGACGGTGAAATAAGACTCGTATAAAATATTCTCCGGGACACCGTCTACCGCCTCTGCATCAAGCAGGACCGTAAGCTTATAAACAGAGTCGTCTTGGAATTTGTTCTCAGTGTAAGGTACGAATTCATTTGATTGATAGCTGAATTGTGTCCAGCTTCCGCTTGCGTCAAATCCATCAACTCCGCCGATACCGTCTACGGTTACTTCACCTTCTGCTACAGGCAGGGTTACTCCCGTGATATCTATTTGATTGTCTGCCATGTCAGCAGACATAGTCATGCTGATTCCGGAGAACAGTCCGATAGCGAGAGACAGAATGAGCAGGATGCTTGTGAGCTTCTTTTTCATGTGTTCTTCCTCTTTCTTTGTAATAAGGTAAGGGAAAATATTACCTTCAGATTTATACAATTATAGCATTTATC
>JAZNOK010000069.1:0-6092 GCA_045580775.1 Eubacteriales bacterium | reverse complement strand
CATCCCTGAGAGCTTGACGAGTATTGGCAGATATGCATTCTGTAGCTGTACGAGCCTCACAAGAATCAGCATACCTAAGAGCGTGACAAGTATAGGTGAGTCTGCATTTGATAGCTGTACGAGTCTTGTGAGCATCAGTATACCAAATAGTGTAACGAACATCTCCTACTATGCATTCTATAACTGTAGGAACCTTACGAGTATCTATTTTAACGCAGCAAACATGTCAGATATGCCATCGGGAAATTATGTGTTCTATCAAGCAGGACAAGACGCTGACGGCATAAAGGTCACTATCGGTAAAGATGTAGAGAGGATACCTGCTTATCTGTTCTATCCACATAATAATTCATCGAATTCGCCTAAGCTTACCGAAGTGGAATTTGAGACTGGCAGTGTATGCAAGAGTATCGGCACCGGTGCATTTTATGAATGTACGAGTCTCCGGAGTATATGTATTCCTAATGGCGTGACGAGCTTGGGTGATTATGTATTCTATAATTGCAGTGGTCTTATAAGCATCAGCATTCCGGAGGGTGTGACAAGCATCGGCCTAACAACATTCAGGAATTGTACGAGCCTTGCGAGCATTACAGTTGATGCAAACAACACAGTCTATCATACAGGCGGCAACTGTTTGATAGAAACGGCAAGTAAAACACTGGTTCTTGGTGTTAAAACCAGCGTCATCCCTGCTGACGGAAGTGTGACGAGTATCGGTAATTATGCATTTTGGGCGTGCAGTGGCCTTGAAAGTATAATTATACCCGATAGTGTGACAAGTATCGGTAATTATGCATTTCGGGAGTGCAGTGGCCTTCAAAGTATAATTATACCCAATAGTGTTAAAAGTATCGGTGTCGGTGCGTTTTATGATTGTACGAGCCTCATAAGCATTAGTATCCCAAATAATGTGACAAGCATTGGTGAGTATGCGTTTGAAGGTTGTTCGAGTAATGCTTATAATATATACGATAATGCTAAGTATCTCGGCAATGCTGATAATCCATACGCAGTTCTAATTGAAGCAACCTCTGCCAAAATTACATCGTGTATTATCAATTCTAACACAACATATATACATGCTCATGCATTCTATAGATGCAAGAGCCTTACGAGCATCAGCATACCTGAGAATGTGACGATCATCGGAAATAGTGCATTCTATGAATGCACAAGTCTTACAAACATATATTTTAATGCCGCAAATATGGCAGATCTGTTATCGTCTAATCGTGTGTTTTATAGTGCCGGAAAAGACAGTACGGGAATCAAGGTCACAATTGGAAAAAACGTAGAGCATGTTCCTGCTTATCTGTTCTCCCCTTCTTCCTTGCCTAAAATTACCGAAGTAGTATTTGAGAGCGGCAGTGTATGCAAGAGTGTTGGAGATTCCGCTTTCAAGGATTGCAGCAAAATTGCCAAAGTTAATATATTCGATATAGCTTCATGGTGTAATATTAACTTTATTAGCTTCACTTCAAATCCGTTGAATTATTCAAAGAATCTGTATTTGAACGGTGAACTAGTAACAGAGCTTTTCATCCCGGATGGTACTACCAGTATTGGTGCCTATGCTTTTATAGAATGCAATAGCATTACGAGCATCAGCATACCCGAGAGCGTGAAGACCATCGGTGATAGAGCATTCCTCAACTGCAAAGAACTTACGTGCATAGTTTTTAATGCCGCCAACATGACAGACTTGCCATCGACAAATTATGCGTTCGCCGATGCCGGAATATTCGGTGCGGGAATCAAGGTCACTATCGGGAAAGATGTGGAGCATATTCCTGCTTATCTGTTTGACCCTTATTTCGATTCTCCTAAAATTACCGAAGTAGTATTTGAGAGCGGCAGTGTATGCAAGACTATTGGAGAGCATGCGTTCGCAAATTGTGTCAGCCTTAAGAGCGTCAGCTTACCAGAGAGCTTGACTAGTATTGGTAAATATGCATTTTTTTACACTAGCATCAGGAGTATCAGTATTCCGGACGGAGTGACAAGCATAGGCAAATCTACTTTTTCAAACACGGAACTCACGAGTGTCAGAATCCCCAATAGTGTGACAACTATCGATGGCTATGCATTCGATGATTGCTTTCTTAATACTGTATATTACTGCGGTACGGAGAAAGAATGGAACGATATAGATATTTACTCGGGAGGCAATTATAGACTGACCCAAGCAACACGCATATATCACAAGTTTGACCGTACTGTAAATATCGCTCCGACATGTACCGAAGACGGATCAAAATCAATTGTATGCGATTTTTGCAGTTTGGAATCGGAAAAGACCGTAATTTTTGCACTTGGTCATGTTTACTCAGAGTGGGAAGTGCTGATCAGACCGGAAGAGAATAGCGACGGCACCCTGTCGAGAGTTTGTGCTAACTGTGAAAACCGGGAGCTTGATACCGCAGTCTATGCTTCGGGCGATATAGACGGTGATGGTACGCTTTCTAATAGTGATATTACTCTTGCTCTGCGTGCTATGTCAGGGTGGTCTATTGAAGGGTCGCTTGAACTTATCGACTCAAATTACGACCGTAAGATAACCAACCGCGATATTATTGCTATAATAAGAAAGCTCGCATTTGCATAAGATCGTATTAACAAACAAGTACACCTTCATAGCTGTTTGATTTTTTCAATTCACATAAAAGAAGCAAACCTGCAATATGCTCGGTTTGCTTCTTTTTGTAAGATTTTTTTAATGCAGTGATTGCTCATTTTCAAGGCATACATGACCTTGTGTAAGCACTGAATTTGAGAATGTATATATGAGTTTAAATCCCGAATTTGCCTGTGATAGGATCTCTGAAAATACCTATCTCCGGAGTTTTGAAAGTAAAAAGCACAAACGCTGCTCCTATAAATAATATAATCGTAAGACAAACGCACGAGGACAGTTTATGATCTTCACCTTTTTTGAACAAATACTCTTCAAACAAAAAAGTCAACGCCGCTGCAACGAAGAATATCGTAATATTTAACCAGTCAGGAGTCTTACCGAAAATGCCGTTGAGCGTATAGAATATCACAGGGATAGATATGAGACCGAGAATAGTCCCCATTAGCTTTACGCACCAATAGTTTTCGTAATCTTTGCCGATTATGAAGTACTCGACTGTCGCATATAGTAAAAGAGGAAAGTACAGTAGTTTCATGTGCTCCCACGTTGATTCGTTTACTCCTGAAAAAATCGCAACAAACTTGTTTTCCCCGGTCCAATCATATAGAAAATGAAGTAAAGTCCCACCTAAAGCTGCAACAGCAAATCCAAAAAACTGCCAAACATTAGTTTTTGATTTCATACGACCCCTCACATGTTTTTATGTAAAGTATATTATGAAACAAATAAAAGTATTCAATATAAAATAATAAAAACGACCTGTTTCCAGGTCGTTTTTATTATTTAAACTACGGAATTAAAGACCACGCTTTACGTATGTGGTATGAAGGATCTCATGAGCCTTGTGACTGCCGGGTTTCTCGAAGTATTCCTCGTAGAGCTTCTTAACAGCAGAGTTCTCGTGAGACTTGCGGAGGTCCTCGTTCTTATCGTCGTTGTAGAGAACGGATGCTCTTACAGCACGAAGATCGATGGTGTTGTGTACCTTTGCAGGCTGGATAGGCTGACCGCCTCCGTTTACACAACCGCCGGGACATGCCATAACTTCGATGAAGTGCACTTCTTCCTCGCCTGCTTCAACAGCCTTGAGGAGCTTCTTGGCATTTGCGGTGCCGCTTGTAACAGCAACCTTGAGCTCAAGATCGCCGAGCTTGTATGTAGCACGCTTGATGCCATCGGTACCTCTGACCTCAGGGAAGTCAACAGTCTCAAGAGGCTTGCCGAGGATGACCTCAGCTGCCGTTCTGAGAGCCGCTTCCATAACTCCGCCTGTTGCACCGAAGATCACTCCAGCACCCGAACCTATATCGAAAGGATTGTCGAATGCTTCATCAGGGAGTGCCTTGAAGTCAAGTCCTGCCATGTCGATGAGCTTTCCTACCTCGCGGGTGGTGATTGCTATATCTACATCAGGAACGCCTGCTGCATTCTGTCCGTCACGTCCGATCTCGAACTTCTTAGCGGTACAAGGAATAGCGGATACAAATACGATATCCTTAGGATCGAGTCCTACCTTCTTTGCGTAGTAGGTCTTGTACATTGCACCGAACATCTGCTGAGGAGACTTGCAGGAAGAAAGGTTGTCTACCATGTCAGGGAAGTAGTGTTCGCAGTACTTGATCCATCCGGGAGAACAAGAAGTGATCAGAGGAAGCTTTCCGCCGTTGTTTATTCTCTCGAGAAGCTCTGTAGCTTCTTCCATAATGGTAAGGTCAGCTGTGAGGTTCATGTCATAAACACCGTCAAAGCCGAGTCTCTTGAGAGCAGTGATCATCTTGCCCTCAACATCAGTACCGGGCTCATAGCCGAACCACTCGCCAAGACCTGCTCTTACTGAAGGAGCAGTGCAGATTGCAACGTGCTTTGTAGGATCATTGATAGCTGCCATAACCTTAGCAGTATCGTCAACCTCAGACAGTGCACCTACAGGGCAGTGAACTATACACTGACCGCAGTTGATACAAGAGGTGGTTGCAAGATCAGTCTCAAAAGCACATCCGATCTCTGTGTCGTAACCGCGGTTGTTAGCACCGATAACACCAATATCCTGAAGCTTGCGGCAAGCTGCTACGCAGCGGCGGCAAAGGATACACTTGGAGTTATCTCTTACGATAGATACAGAGGAAGTATCAACGGTAGAAGGTGTCTCAGCAACTGTATCATACTTGCAGTCATCCACACCGTACTCGTTGCAGAGCTTCTGAAGTTCGCAGTTTGTTGAACGAACGCAAGAGAGACACTTCTTATTATGAGCGGAAAGAACGAGCTCAAGGTTGTTCTTTCTGGCCTGTCTTACCTTTTCTGTGTTAGTGAATATTTCCATGCCTTCGTTAGCAGGATATACGCAAGCGGCAACCATTCCGCGAGCTCCTGTAACTTCAACAAGGCAGAGACGGCATGCACCGATCTCATTTATTTCTTTAAGATAGCAAAGGGTAGGGATCTCTACGCCTGCATATCTTGCAGCTTCGAGAACGGTACAGCCCTTCGGAACGGCATATTCTTTGCCGTTGATTTTCAGGTTCATTGTTTCCATGTCGAAATTACTCCTTTCTTATTCTTTGATAATTGCCTTGAACTTACATGTACCCATACAAGCACCGCACTTAACGCACTTGGATGCGTCGATAGCAAGAGCGGGTTTCTTCTTTCCGGGTGCAGTATAGTCGGTTACGGAGATAGCATCAGCAGGACATGCCTTTGCACACATTCCGCATCCGAAACACTTGTCGGCGATTATCTTGTATGTAAGGAGGTTCTTGCAGACTCCTGCAGGACACTTCTTATCTACGATGTGAGCTACATACTCATCACGGAAGTATCTGAGAGTAGCGAGAACGGGGTTAGGTGCTGTCTGACCAAGACCGCAGAGCGATGCACTCTTGATGTAGTTGCACAGTTCTTCCATCTTGTCAAGATCTTCGAGGGTTGCTTTTCCGTCGGTGATCTTGTTGAGCATTTCGAGAAGTCTCATAGTACCTACACGGCAGGGAGTACACTTACCGCAGGACTCGTCAACTGTAAACTCAAGGAAGAACTTCGCAATATCAACCATACAGGTGTCCTCATCCATAACGATAAGTCCGCCTGAACCCATCATGGATCCTATAGCGAGAAGGTTATCGTAGTCGATGGGGGTGTCGATGAGAGAAGCAGGAATACATCCTCCGGAAGGACCGCCTGTCTGAGCAGCCTTGAACTTCTTGCCGTTAGGAATACCGCCGCCGATTTCCTCGATAATTTCACGGAGAGTTGTTCCCATAGGAACTTCAACAAGACCTGTGTTTGTAATCTTACCGCCCAAAGCAAATACCTTTGTTCCCTTGGATTTCTCTGTTCCCATAGATGTAAACCATTCGGGACCGTTCAAGATGATCTGGCAGATATTTGCGTATGTTTCTACGTTGTTAAGAATTGTGGGCTGACCAAAGAGACCCTTAACTGCGGGGAAAGG
>JAZNOK010000068.1:0-14702 GCA_045580775.1 Eubacteriales bacterium | reverse complement strand
CGATCCGACTTGATATCGAGAGCTTCGGTGCGGTATACGATATGCGTGCTGACGTCGACGGAGACGGTGAGATAGCAAACGACGACATCACCGTTCTTGTAAGATATCTCTCAGGCTTTGACACAGACTATGCTCTCGCTAATTTTGATGTTAACTCCGACAATAAGATAAACAACAGAGATGCAATACAGGTTATTACAACTATCGCTTTTGCCGCTTCCGCGGCAAAAGCGGAGCCTGTGGCTCTCAAAGAGGCAGCTCCGAGCATTTCTTATGCTCAGGGAAGTGTTGGCACATACAACTCGATAGCCGCAGAGGGAGAAAAGGATATTCAGAGCTATGAGGAGTTTATCTTCAACCTCATGTTCCTCGAGGAGATAGCCTTTGAGTATGTAATGAACGTACCCGGAAACGATCCTGTGGCACTGGTCATCAAGTACATTCGTACCGGAGTAGACCGCTACAATTCAGGTTCATGGGGAATAATGGCGGGCTATGAAGATAAGGATTTTGCTCAGTTTGTAAAAGACTGTGAGGATATGATCAATGCCGAGGTAACAGACGGCGTGTATCTTAACTGCACAGGACTCAAGAACATCCACAAGTTCTATCTTCCTAACGGCAATTACGTAGATTTCGGACACATGTTCGGTTCTATGGATATCACGTACCACAACAAGGGAAGTGCCAACCATGCCGATGTATCCGGTTGGGCAGGAGACTTGGTTGACCTTCTTGAATATGCTGACAAGGCAGGAGTATCCGGCAATCTTGATGAAATGATATCGGATATTGCACAAAACTATTTTGCCAAGACTCCTGTAGGTACAAATCCCGGATTTAGTCTTGAAGATGTTTACGGCGACCTTGATGCTTTTTATGTTATAGAGACTCTTTATGATACTGAGTATTATACAGGTGCCATAGCAGAGATCATAATGAACTACTGCACAGAAGAGCTCTCTGACGAGCAACGTGCAGAGTTTTTTCTAAAGAGCAGACTTGAGACCACCGGCACTCGTGCACAGGTGCGTACCGCTGTCTACAACGAGTATACCTCAAACAAGCTTATATCCACTCTTGAGGGAACAAGAGAGTTTACATCTGCAGACCTCAATACCCTCAGAAGAGCAGTGTGCTATGTTTTTGGTGATTATCTCTGCCGCCTGGCAGGAGACTATGTAGAGGACAGCGACAACCCCTACTATTCTGTATTCAATACGGTGAGCTCTACTCTTGCTCCCGGAGTATCGCAGGATGTAAAGTATGCTACATCTGTTGACGGACAGCAGATGGTATACTATCTTGCTACGGCTGATATCACTCGCAGCGACCTTACTATATATGCAAACTACAACAACAACGATCCCACACAGTGGGCAATGCAGAGAGTACTTGATCAGGCAAACTTCGCACAGAGCAAATACGGCGATCCTGAGAGTGAGTACTATATTCCAAACTACAATGTAATAGCCGCTATCAACGGAGCCGGCTATGACATGAAGACAGGAGAGCCCGGCGGCCTTCTTGTCATGGGCGGTGTTGAGTACCACCCCATCAATGCAAGCGGATTTTTCGGAATTACAAAGGATGGAAAACCCATCATTGGAACTACCGAGGAATATAACAATATCTACCGCGGACAGCTCAGAGACGGTATCGCGGGCTTTGGTGCTACTCTTGTCAAGGATGGCGAGATAGTAGTATCCAAGTCTGCAAATTACACTGAATCACGTGCTTCGAGAACTGCTATCGGTATTACCGCAACCGGTAAGGTAGTATTTATGGTTCTTGACGGTAGACAGGAGCCCTTCTCAGGCGGCGGAAGCATGGAGGAGATCGCACAGATCATGTACGAGGCGGGCTGTGTACATGCAGTTAACCTCGACGGAGGCGGATCTTCCACATTCGTATCCAAGGCAGAGGGATCTGATGATCTTGCAGTTCTGAACAAACCTTCAGACGGAGCTCCCAGATCTGTATCGGCATCACTGATGATCGTATCCACAGCTCCCAGCTCTACTGCGTTCGACCACGCAAAGCTCGAGAGTGCATACGATTATGTTACACTCGGTACAGAGATGAAGATAACAGCCTCCGGTATCAGTGCTACCGGAAACGAGGCAGAACTTCCCGAAGGCTGCACATGGGCAGTATCGGATACCAGATGGGGAAGTATCACAGAGGACGGCGTGTTTACAGGTCTTCGTTACGGTGCTGTTGAGGTATATCTGATGCTCGAGGGAGAGATCGTCGGCAGAAAGAACATCAACATGGTCATCCCTCAGAACGTATACTTCACAAAGGATATGATCAATGCAGTATACGGCTCAAAGATCGATCTTCCTGTTGCAGCAGTATACGAGGGCAAGAATGTTGGAATAAATCTCAACGACGTTACCCTTGCTCTTGCAAATGAAAAAGCAGGTACGCTCGATGGCTTTAGTTTTACTGCAGCAGAGAATTCAGGCTACAAGAGCGTAAAGATCACAGCAACACTTGTAGCTGACAGCACATATACCGACAGCATTATCGTAAACATGTTCAAGCAGGGTGAGAACACCTTTGACTTTGACAAGGCAACAGGTGGAGACAGACAGCTTGCTTTTGACAGAGTAGTATCAAACTCGGTAACCGAGGATAATGTTAATTATTTAGCTATAGACACAGATGAGGATATGGTCACATCCTACATATTCGCTATGGATATGACTCAGATCCCGATACCTTCACAGCTGGCAGACCTCGTGTACATGCTCCCCGGAGCAGACATGGAGGGGGCTAGTGCATGGAACTTCCTTCTTCAGCTGGCAGAGCGTGTAAGCACCCTTACAGAGGTAACTCCCGTGCTTCGCTTTGATCCTAACTTTGACGTAGACTACTCAGATCTTCATGTAATGACAGATTACTTTGTTCTTGAGCAGACTGTGTTCGATGAAGAGACAAACTCACTCACTCTCAAGCTGAGATGGATCGACCAGACACAGGCAATAGATCCCGCAACAGCAAATCCCCTTTGCCTTGTCAGCGGCATCAAGCTCACACCCAAGGACGATGCTGACTGGGGAGCAAAGAACCGCCTGAATGTTGTTCATGCAGGCGAGATCAGCTATAATATCTTCCTTCGTGCAAATGCTCTGTATTCCTTTGCACAGAAGCCTGAAAATCAGCAGCAGTACGGACTTATGCCTTTTGTAAATCCGAACCTTCCCTCCGAGAAAGGAGCAAGCTTCGGTGATGTGTACAAGGAGTTTGAGGATTCTTACACACTTGTAAACGCTCTCAAGTCCGGCTGGTACAATGAGGACGGCGGATTTGTATACTATGTAGAAGGCGAGAGAACACTCGGTGTTGCTCTCGTTGACGGATACTACTATGACTTTGGTACTGACGGAGTCAATGTCGGTCAGGAAAAGTACAACGGAGTATTCTATGACGAGGCGGCAGGCGTATACCGCTATGCAAAGCTCGGTGAGCTTGCGGTAGGTTGGCAGCTTATCAACAGCGAGTGGTATTACTTCCACTCAAACACCAAGGCAGCAGCCAACGGAACAACAAAGGTAGGCGGAGTTCGCTATGTATTTGCTGAAAACGGCAGACTTACCTCGGGCGTATGGGTAAATACACTCAAGGGTATGAGATACTACACAGGTCCTTCGTATCATGTATCTCAGTGGCTGTGCGTTGACGGAGAGTGGTATTATTTCCGCGGCGGTTATATGGTAACAGGCTACTCTATTGTTACCGATAGAGACAACAAGGCTATCCGCAGATGGTACAACTTCGGCGAGGACGGTATCTGCCGTGATATGCCTGACGGAATATATGAGATCGACGGAGCTTACTACTACATAACAGGCGGTATAGGCAGAGAGGATTATCTCATCTGTGTTGATGGGGATTACTACTTTGCTACATATCAGGGTAAGCTGATAACCAACAAGACAATAGATGCATTCGCTACAAACTGTGACATGCCTCGCGGCAGATACACCTTCGGAGCAGACGGCAAGATGATAGGTGCGAGTGCAGACGGCGAGATCGTTGAGCTGGACGGAGTTCTTTACTACTACGAAAAGGGTGTAGGAGTAGAGAAGGGTCTTGTATGTGTAGACGGTGATTATTACTTCTGCGTATACAAGGGCAAGCTTATTACCGACAGAGTATACGATGCATGGAAGACTTCCTGCGATCTTCCTCGCGGAACTTATGCATTCGGTCCTGACGGAAAGTTGGTTAACGGTATAGTTGAGAGAGACGGAGTCCTTTACTACTATGAAAACGGTAAGGGAATAGAAAAGGGACTTATATCCTTCAACGGAAACTACTATTTCGCAGCATACCAGGGTAAGCTCGTTGTAAGCAAGGTATACGATGCATACAAGAGCTCGTGCGATCTTCCCCGCGGCAGATATGAGTTTGATGCTGAGGGTAAGATGCTTCAGGGTATAGTTGAGAAGAACGGTGTCCTTTACTATTATGAAAACGGTAAGGGAGTCGAGCGTGGACTTATCAAGTTCGACGGAAACTACTATTTTGCAGCATACCAGGGCAAGCTTGTTACAAACAAGATCTACGGAGCATGGAAGACTTCATGTGATCTTCCCCGCGGAAACTACGAGTTTGGTTCTGACGGAAAGATGCTTCAGGGCGTCGTTGAGCGTAACGGAGTTCTCTACTATTACGAAAACGGCGTAGGCGTAGAGCGTGGACTGTTCTACTATGACGGAGCATATTACTTTGCAGCATACCAGGGCAAGCTTGTTTGCGGCAAGGCATACGATGCATACAAGACTTCCTGCGATCTTCCTCGCGGAAGATACGAGTTTGGTCCTGACGGAAAGATGATACAGGGCATAGTTGAGATCGACGGAGTTCTCTACTATTACGAAAATGGTCAGAGACTTGAGCGTGGACTGTTCTACTATGACGGAGCATATTACTTTGCGGCATATCAGGGCAAGCTTGTTTGCGGCAAGGCATACGATGCATACAAGACTTCCTGCGATCTTCCCCGCGGAAGATACGAGTTTGGTCCTGACGGAAAGATGCTTGACGGTATCATAGAGAAGAACGGTACTCTTTACTACTATGAAAACGGAAAGGGCGTAGAGTGCGGACTGTTCTTCTATGAGGGAGCGTACTACTTTGCAGCATATCAGGGCAAGCTTGTTTGCGGCAAGGCATACGATGCATACAAGACTTCCTGCGATCTTCCCCGCGGAAGATACGAGTTTGGCTCTGACGGAAAGATGCTCGACGGTATCATAGAGAAGAACGGTACTCTTTACTACTACGAAAACGGTAAGGGCGTAGAAAAGGGTCTGATCTACCTTGACGGACATTATTACTTTGCAGCATACCAGGGTAAGCTCGTTGTAAACAAGAGCTACTATGTATGGGAAGCAAACGGACTTCTGCTCGAGACTACTTATGTATTCAATGAACTTGGACAGATAGTACGCTAAACAATTTTGTTTTTCTCACAAGAGTCTCCCTGCGGGGAGACTCTTTGAGAAATTTTATCCGACTGTATTATAAATAACGGCAAGAAATACGGTTGCTTGCCGTTATTTAGTGTACAGTTGTTGTGAGCGGGTTGCATTTGACTGTTATATACCGATGTATTTGACATGTATAAGCAACAAGCCGGAGGAAAAATGGATAAGAAAAAAAGCATACTTAACGTATGCGTTTCGGTAGGATCAAAGATCCTCACGATCATTATGGTGATCGTGGTAAAGCGATTTTTAATAAGTGAATGCGGCAATGAGGTAAACGGCCTCAACGCTCTTTATTTGAGTATCATCGGTTTTTTGTCGGTGGCGGAGCTTGGCGTCGGGAGTGCTATTACGTTTTGCATGTACAGACCCATAGTGGACAAGGATGAGAACAAGATCTCGGCTCTGTACTGCCTGTTTAAAAAGCTATATCTCATTATCGGCGGCGTAATATTGATATGCGGTCTTGCGATAACGCCCTTTATTACTTTTTTTGCAAAGGACTATGCATTACTCGACGTGAACTATCAGCTGACATTTGTTTTGATGCTGATATCTGTCGTGCTTACATATTTGTACGGAGCAAAGACGGCTCTTATCAATGCTTATAAGAACAACTATATTACCTTTGCCATATCTTCCGGGGGACTGCTCTTGCAGTATGTTTTGCAGATTGCGGTGCTTGTACTCACAGGCTCGTTTGTGTGGTATCTCGGATGCAGGATAGTATGCACGCTTGTTCAGTGGCTGGCGACAGATCTTGTAGCTGACAGAAAGTACAGCCGTATAATTAAGAACAGACAAAAGGTCGATACCGCCACAAGAGCGGAGCTTATCCGAAGCATCAAGGCGATGTTCATGCACAAGGTCGGACTGTTGCTTGTCAATACGGTTGACGGCACGGTAATAAGCATGTTTGTCGGTCTTGTTGCACTCGGAAAGTATTCAAACTATACTATGATACTGACCTCAGCTTCGGGAGTGCTGACGCTGGTGTTTTCTTCTTTGACATCTGTTGTCGGGCATCTCTGTGCACAAAAGGACAGATCCACCGCGATAAGGTTCTGTGAGGCTTTTCATCTTTTGAATTTTGTGATCGGTGCGGTTTTTTACCTTGGGTACTATGTTGTGGCAGACGATCTTATAAGTATACTGTTCTCATCGGAGCTTGTGGTGGATTCTACTGTTAGATTTGTGATCTCGTTCAACGGATTTGTTCAGTTTTTACGCAATAGCGTGATACTGTTCCGTGATGCGACAGGCACATTTTATAACGACAGATACAAGCCTTTAGCCGAAGGTGTTGTCAACATAATCCTCTCGGTGATACTTGTGCAGTATATAGGTATAGCAGGAGTTATCATAGCTACTGTGATAACCACCCTTTTGATATGTCATGTAGTCGAGCCGTATGTTCTGTACAAAAATGCTTTTCACGCTCCTGTGAGGAAGTATTATTTGCAGAATTATTCGATGATAGCACTGTTTTTTGTTCTTATGGCAGTATCTGATATGATCAGAGTAAGTATCGCCAGCCCGTGGGTCTCTCTCTTTGTAAACGGTTGTATTTCCGTAGCTGTATCCGGAGGTGCGTGCCTTGTTGTGCTGGTTATTCGGCGTGACCTTAGCGGTCATCTTCTCGCAGCAATCAAGAAAAAGGCAGGAAAATGAGCGGACTTATCAGTATTATCATCCCTGTATACAATGTGAGTGAGTATATTGCTCGCTGTGTTGACAGCGTGCTCAGTCAGAGCTACAGAGATCTGGAGCTGATCCTTGTAGATGACGGCTCTACCGATGGATGCGGGCAGATCTGTGACCTTTATCAAAATAAAGACGCCAGGGTACGCGTGATACATAAGAAAAACGAAGGCCTTGGCATGGCGAGAAATATGGGACTTGATGTTTGCTTTGGAGAATACGTCATGTTTGTTGACTCGGATGACACTTTGTTTTCTGATGCGGTCAGGGTACTGTATGACAGGATAGTGTCAGACGGATCTGATATGGCAGTTGCGAATTATTATGACGCCCTTCCGAACGGTTCTTCTGTTGCTTTCCGAGGATATAAGAAAGATGCTGTTATGAGCTCGGCAGAGTATCTTTTCCGTTTTGACAGACGGGAGGTATTCGGCTGGGAAGCATGGGGAAAGCTCTATAGGCGTGAGCTTTTTAGCGACATTAGATACCCATCGCTTAGATGCGGGGAGGATCTCTTTACTTTTTTCGATATAGTTGAAAAGTGCAGTCTGATCTCGGTGAGCACAGCTGAAGTGTATTATTATACTTACAGGTATGACAGCATAATGAACAAGCGAACCGAGCATTCCCGTATGGACGAGTTGAGAGCCGAAGTTCATGCCATAGAATATATGCTCTCTCGCGGCTGTTTTGAGGGGGCGGGCGAGTTTTTTTGCAGAGCTGTGAACCATCTCATGTATATCGGGGATACCCGATCAGGTACAAAGCTTGTTGCTGATAGTATCGACGCGGCGAATATACGAAAACTGCTGAGGAGAGTCGGACTGAAAGTCCGTTTGAAATGGATGCTTTTGCAGAGCCCTTTTTTGGCTGCCCTTTATAAAAAACATAAAAAAGCGAAGTGAGCAGGTGTGCTGATGGACAAGACGGTTAGCATAATTGTAGCAGTATACAAGGTCGAGCGGTATATCCGCAGCTGCGTTGACAGTATCCTTTGTCAGAGCTATAAAAATATCGAGGTAATTCTCGTAGATGACGGATCTCCTGACGAGTGCGGCAGAATATGCGACGAGTATGAGCGGGCAGACAGCAGGGTAAGGGTGATCCATCAGAAAAATGCAGGACTGAGTGCCGCACGTAATGCCGGCATGGCGGAAGCTCGGGGAGAATATATCTACTTTGTTGACGGTGATGACTGTATTGACAGCCGTCTATGCGAAAAATGCATTGAGTGTCTGGAGAGCACAGGAGCGGATGCTGTTGTGTTCGGATACGATCATATAGATGAGGACGGGCATGAGACAGGGATATGCTTTGGCTACGAGCCGAAGGTCCTATGCCGCGAGGGAGCTTTGTGTGAGCTTATGTCCGGTACGATCAGAGATTACGCCTGGAACAAGCTATACAGACGAGAACTGTATGACGGTATTGAGTGGCCGATCGCAGTTACATGGGAGGATATTGCAACTACCTACAAGCTCCTGATGCGGGTCGGCAGTATGGCGGTAATGGAAGGGGCGTACTACCATTACCGACAGAGAAAAAACAGCATTACAGCGAATATCAGTACAAAGGGACTTGAGGATATATTCAGGGCAAGATCTGACAGATATACGGCAGTGTCAGCGGTGTATGAGCAGGCGGCTGAGCTTGGCTTCTCTGATCTGGCGACATCGGCACTACGGCTCTATGACCGTTCTGTATGGAGCGACACGGACCGGGTGCTGTTAGGACGTGCATGTGAGTTTCTGAGCGAAAATAAAGAAAAAATCATGCATTCAACGGTAAAAGGTGCGGCAGAATATTACTCTTGTCCGCGTTTATACAGAGCAAAAATTACTTTACGTCATCTGGCAGGAAATGCACTCAGATGGGTCAGAGGCGTTCTCGGACTCGGCAAACAGCACAGATGATACAAACTTTTAGATCTAAAGAAAAACGGAGGTGAATACTGTGAAAAAGAGCTACGCATCAATAGATATAGCAAAGATCGTCCTTGCACTTTTTGTTGTGGCTATACATGTAGACCCTCTGGGTTCACAGTTTACCCATCTCAGATATCCTATAGTGAGAATAGCTGTACCGCTGTTCTTTTTGATGAGCAGTTACCTTTTTTTCAAAAAGCTCTCGGGCATCAGTGAAAGAGCAGAGAGAAACAGAGGGCTATGGAATTTTTGCACAAGGAATCTTCTGCTTTACCTTTCGTGGTTTGTTTTGCTTATTCCGATTACAATTTATCGCAGCGGCTATATCGGAAAGCCCCTTTCCTATATTGCAAAGGACCTTATACTCGGCTTTTTCTTTGGATCTACTTTTCCTGCTTCATGGTACATAATGGCACTTGTCACAGCGACCACGATCGTTTATTTTCTCGGCAGGTTTATGAAAAATGCATATATCCTCACCATCGGTGCGGCACTGTACGCTTTGTGCTGTTTTTCTTCAAACTACAGAGGCGTACTTGATGCTGACGGCATTGTTATGCAGATGATCGAGGCGTATCCTGCGAGTATATATAACAGTTTCCCGTCTGCTGTATATTGGATAGCCGCGGGAAAGCTCATGGCAGACTCTGAGTGTGAGCGAGACCGCCTCACACTGAAAGTATCCGCTGCCGTGGGTGTGCTGATGTTTGCTTTGCTGTTTTTGGAGCACTTCATGATAGCACAGCTTGGATCGAGCTATAGAAATGATTGCTACTTTTCGCTTATGTTGCTGTGCCCGGCCATATTCTCTCTTGTGTTAGGATGGAGAGTTGAGTGCAAATATTCCTTGAAGATGCGGTCGCTGAGTACAGTCATGTACTGCTCTCATGTCGGAATAGGTACGGTCATTGGCTATGTGTTGAGAAAAATAGGATTATCTACCGACGCAGCAGGTATTGCTTTGTGCGTGTATATGATGACGGTGGCAGGGTGTGTCGTTGTCTGGATGCTCATCGAACGCTGCAAAAGCTACCGATACCTACGGTTTTTGAAGTATCTTAGATGAGTATCTGCTTTGTGCCGTAATAAAATAACATAACGAAAGGACGGTGTGAAATATTGATGAAAAAAAGAATACTTCTGATATGTTTGCTCACCGTAGCTTTGTTAGCTTTGGCGTTGGCGGTAGTGTGCTTTACCGTGACGGAAGAAGATAAACTCAGCTTATCTGTGGAGCTTAGCACGGATGATGGGTGTGAGACTCTGTCGGTATATCAAAACGACGGTGGGAGATTGTTTGTATTTCTGCCGGGATATGCACAGATGTCGGATGCGGTGCTTTGTGTGTCCGACGGGATACGGCTGACACTTGACGGTGTGCCTGTGTATGATGGGATGAGCTGCGGGGAGTTTGAGACGGGGCGTGATTATTACGTACGCTACAGCACCTTTTGCATCGAGAGGGAAAGCACTCTTACCTTTGTTCGATCAGGCGGCATCGGTACTATGTACATAGATACAGCTTCCGCAAGCATGGAGTATATCCATAGCAGCAAGGATACATCGGAGAGCGGTTGTGTGCGGGTATACCGTGCTGACGGTGAGCAGGAGTATTCGGGTGAGCTGTCAGCGGTTTCGGGACGTGGAAATTATACCTGGAAGAATTATGAAAAAAAGCCATACAACATTGAGCTTGCAAGTGAGGCTTCACTGCTTGGCATGAGTGCGGCACGGAGTTGGATACTGCTGGCAAATGCATCTGACAGCTCTAATATCAGAAACAAGATGATCTATTCGCTTTCCGAGAAGCTCGGTCTTGAGTACACTCCCGAGTCCGAATGGGTGGATCTGTATCTTAACGGTGAATACGCGGGTTTATATCAACTGTGCCAAAAGCCCGAGGTTTATTCCGGACGAGTGGATATCGGTGAGGACGGGATACTTCTCAGTTGCGAGGATAAAGACAACATGGATGCAAATTCCCGCCTTTACGTGAGTACAGATGCGGGTACTGTTTACAGAGTCAGGTATATGAACAGAACAGACGAACAGTCACTGTCTCATCTCAGAGAGCTTCTTTGTACCTTTGAGAGGGCTATTATGTCCGTTGACGGTACAGACCCGATAACTTCAAAGCATTGGCGGGACCTTATTGACATTGACTCTTTTACGAGAAAGTACCTGATAGAGGAAATATCCGCCAATCACGATGCAGGCTATACAAGTCAATATTTTTACATCTCGCAAAAAGACGGAAATGAGAGATTGTATGCAGGGCCCGTGTGGGATTACGATCTGTCCCAGGGAAACAGCGTTGCATGGCAGTTAGGTGAGCCGAAGAGCTTTTTCGCTGATAGAGAATATATCAAGGACAATGTCGCTACGGTCATTTTTTCATCATTGTGCAGACATAGTGAGTTTTACGAGAATGTAGTCCGTATCTACCGAGAGGAGCTGTCCGTGCTGATGGATGGCACTTATGAAGCTGTGGCACGGTCTTTCGCAGAGCAGATAACGGCAGCAGACAAAATGAACAGGCTACGCTATCCTACCGACGGTAGGAGTATGCCGCAAGAGCTCGATTATATGATTTCGTATATGAGTGAGCGGGCAGAGTTTTTGCGAGAGGTATGGCTGGAGGGACGCAGCTACAATAGAATAAGGATGACGCAGGGAGCAGGCGGCTATTATGCATATTTTGCCGTGCCTACAGGCGAATGCCCTGCGGCTCTTCCCATACTCCCCGACAATGAGTACGCTGTCTTTGATGGGTGGTATTACGAGCAGACCGACGAGCCCTTTGACAGTACAAGACCGATCGTAGAGGATACAGCGGTATATGCCGGATGGAAAAAGAGGACGTCCGACCGAACGGATGATATTATAAAGCTTGTGCCTGTCGGAGTATTTGCACTCATGTTTTTCGGACTTGCCTTTGCTTATATATCTGACATCAGGAAGGGCAGGTGAGAGCATGACAGACAAAGAAGATCTTAAATACCGCCATGAGCTGAAATATCCGATAAACGCGGTTCAGCTGCAGCTGATAAAGAGCCGCATCGGAGGACTTCTGACACTTGACCGACATGCAGCATGCACAGGAGGGTACAATATACGCAGTCTGTATTTTGATGATATGTCGGACAGCTGCTATTACGAAAACGAGAATGGCACGGATCCCAGAGAAAAATTCCGTATACGTATATACAACCGATCGAGTGATAGGATAACCCTGGAGTGCAAACGAAAGCAAAGGGGAAAAACACACAAAAGCTCCTGCCCCTTGACAATAGAGCAGACAAGACAGCTTATGCGGGGAGAGCCGATACCCGATATCGCATCACAGCCGCCGCTTCTCAGAGCACTGACCTTAAAGATGCTTACCGTAGGAATGCACCCTGTTGTGATAGTCGAGTATGACAGGATACCCTATGTTTATAAAAACGGAAATGTAAGGATCACCCTCGATACAAATATTTCGGCATCTGCGGCTGTGGAGAGTTTCCTTGACAGAGAAATACCGAAACGCCCCGTGATGGCTGCGGGTATGAGCCTGCTGGAGGTCAAGTATGACGAATATCTTGCCGACTTCATTTACCGTAGTCTGCAGCTGGACAGTCTTAGGCAGAGTGCTTTTTCAAAGTTTTATATATGCAGAAAGTTTTCGCGATTGCTATAGTGAAAAAAGGAGAATACCATGAGCTTTAAGGATATTTTTAAGAAATCGTTTCTCGAGGGCTATGCAGGCTCTGAGATTGACATGCTGACAGTGTGCGTGGCACTGGCAATAGCATCCGCATTGGCACTTTATATATTCCTTGTGTATAGAATTATGACAAAGAAGACGTTTTATTCCAAGAGCTTTAATATTACGCTCTCTGCAATAACGGTCATAACAGCCGCCTTGATACTAACTATGCAGTCGAGCGTGGTGCTGTCTCTGGGAATGGTCGGTGCACTGTCGATCGTCAGATTTCGTACCGCGATAAAGGATCCGATAGATCTGATGTTTCTGTTCTGGAGTATAAGCGTCGGAATAATCTGCGGAGCTGGACTGGCTCAGGTGGCACTTATCCTTTCGGTAGTGCTCACTGTAGGTGTGATAGTGCTTGATCACTTCCCTATAGCAAAAGCCCCCATGCTTTTGGTTGTCAATTCGACCGAGCTTGATTGTGAGGATGCGGTCATGGCAACAGTGAAAAAACATGCCGATCATCCTACTGTCAAATCGAGAAATATGACCGATATATCACTTGATCTCGTTATCGAGCTTCGTACATCACAGGGAGGTCAGCTGATAAAGGAAGTAAAAGGCGTATCCGGAGTCAGCTCGGTGTCGCTACTTTCTCATGACGGTGAGGCAACGTTCTGATCATGACAAAACAACATACCGATCTTCTGTGTGTAGTGCTGTGTGTTTTTTCAGCATTTACTACTGCGTGGATCTTTTCAAATTCAGCTCAAAGTGCACAGCAGTCTCTTGAGGCAAGCGACAAGCTCTCGGAGCTTGTGCTTCCGATGATAGATTCCGGCACTGAGCACGAGGATAGAATTACGGCTACATATCTTGTTAGAAAGACCGCTCACGTACTGGAATATGCTCTGCTTTCACTTTTTTGCGTGGGTGCTGCATTATGCAGAGCTGTCGGACGTGTCAGAGGGTGGTCGATCGCCGCTTGCTTTTTATACATGTTTTGTGTGGCGGCATCAGATGAATATATTCAGAGCTTTTTTGACAGAACAAGCTCCGTCAAGGATGTGTTTATCGACCTTTTCGGATGTGTACTTGGGGCATGCTGTGTTTTATTGATCAGAGCATTATTGAAAAAATCAAAAAAATTTAGATCTGTTGAAAATTCAACAGAAAATTCGCTGTCTTAGATGTACAATATACTTGTATAGATTACAACAATAACGGAGGAAAGAAAAATGAAGAAGACCAGATTTTACATTTGCGAGCATTGCGGCAATATTATTGGAAAGATCCACGATGCAGGGGTGCCACTGATATGCTGCGGACAGAAGATGACAGAGCTTGTCCCCGGCACTGTAGAAGCCAGCCATGAAAAACACATACCTGTGGTGACAGTAGATGCAGATACCGTCAGGGTGACTGTCGGTTCGGTAGCACATCCGATGACCGAGGAGCACCATATAGCATGGGTATATCTCGAGACCGAAAAGGGAGGTCAGAGGAAAGCTCTGCCCATTGACGGCGAGCCGACTGTGGAGTTCGTGTGCAAGGATGATAACCCCTTGTGCGTGTATGCATACTGCAATCTTCACGGACTGTGGGCGGCAGAGATCTGAAGATGATAGAATTGAGCTGTAAAAAAACTCGGTAGAGTTTTTTTACAGCTTTTTTGCCGCATAGGAAATTGCGTAAAAATCCCCCTTCCCGACTGAAGGATCGAGGCGGGAGACGAAAGTGACGTTATTATGTTCTCGCCCTCAGATAAGTGAGACTCCAAATCTTCGATTTGGCAAGTCGAACTTATGCATGCGAGCGACAGCGAGTCGCTTCCTTCGGTCGTGTTGCACACTCCCTCGAGGATGACAGTCGGGATGGGGTGCG
>JAZNOK010000067.1:0-4196 GCA_045580775.1 Eubacteriales bacterium | reverse complement strand
ACAAATGCAGCTTGATAATATTAAGAAGAATTATAAAGAACATCGTGGGTGTTTAATAAAAAAATACCGCAGTGTTTTTGGTAAATATGTTATGGTTATTGATGAAAATGGTGAAAAATCAAAAGTTTATGTTGGCAAATGTATTTATGAAGATACTAAATTAGGTTCTATATTAACTATTGGTGAAATCAATCGTAAACTTATCAATATTCGTCCTGGTATTTGCAAAAATACTGATGAATAGTTAAAATTAGGGAAATTCCTCAGTTTTCAGGCATATTTCATTCGTGTCATTTGGTTCAAAATATGCCCGTTATGAAGATGAAGAAAACAATTATAGTGAGATTAAATATTATTTTGATGAGTTTAACAGGCTTATTAAACAGGAAACAACTAGCTTTGATAGTAAACAAAGTTTTCATCTGTCTTTTCTTTGGTATGATTTTCAATATGTCGGTACGACTTTCGTCATACCGATTATTTTTGCATAAAATCATTTATATAAAAAAGAATAAATTCGATTTAACGAGGTCAAAATATAGAAAAACGAAAATTACACCCTCTTAACTTGACATTAACTAAAAAGATATGCTATAATAGACACTGCCTATAAGAAAGGAGTGCTGACGATGAATCAAAAGGTTTATACCAGACATTATTACATTGATAAAATCCGAGGATTTTACCACAGCGACCTAATCAAGGTTGTTACAGGCATCCGTCGCTCAGGTAAATCATTCTTTCTGCTTTCCGTTATGGAAGATCTAAAAAAATCGGGTATAAATGAAAAAGATATTATTTATCTTAATCTTGATAAACGCGGTTACAGAAAGATTAAAACCCCCGATGCTTTAGAAGAAGCCATTGAGAAGCAAATAACAGATGATGATTTCAAATACCTGTTTATTGATGAAGTTCAAAATGTAGTTGGCTTTGAAGAAGTTGTCAATGGTTTCAGAGAGGACGGGAACTTCTCTATCTTCATCACAGGCTCAAACTCTTATCTGTTAAGCGGTGAGCTTTCCACTAAACTCACAGGCCGATATATCGAAGTTGAAATGTTTACCCTTAACTTCCGTGAATATTTGGAAATGAAAGCGTTTCTCGGCAAGGAAATTAATGCTGATAAAACGGTAGAATTTAACGAATATCTCCGTTTCGGCGGTTTCCCTAAAACACTTGAATTTGATGAAGCAGCCGACAAGGAGACCTATATTGCCGATGTTATAAAGCAGATACTTGAAAAGGATGTTGTGGGGCATAAAAAAATTCGCAACCGTGCCGTGTTTGATAAGGTTATGACTTATATCATCAACAACTTTGGTGCTACAGTTAGTCTTGGTGGTATTGCTGAATACTTTGAAAAACATGAGAATATCAAAATCCGTACCGAAACACTTGATAATTATCTTAAAATACTTGAAAACGCTAAAATCATTTATAGGTGCCCACGCTTTGATGTTAAATCTAAAAAATCACTTCGAGGTGAACAGAAATATTATCTTGCTGACCTCGGTATCTACTTCTCCCGTAACGTAGATACAAGAATCAATTATGGGCCGGTGCTTGAAAACATTGTTTACACATACCTTTCTGCAAAGAATTACAAAATCAGCGTAGGAAGAATCGGCAAATTGGAATGTGATTTCATCATACGCTTGAGCGATGAATACCGTTATGTTCAGGTTGCCATGACAATTATGAGTGAAGAAACAGAGGAGCGAGAATATAAACCGCTGGCAATGATACGTGACAACTATCCCAAATATCTGCTTACCATTGATACGTTCTTGCAAAAGCGTGACGGTGTAATACACAAAAATATCATTGAATTTATTTCTAAAAATGAAAATCTTTAAGTTAACACGAAATTACTGATTTATCCCTAATTTAACACAACCATATAAAAACCAAAGGCGGTGATGCAAGTGAATAAAAAACATATTGCGTTTAATACGCACTTAATTCTTTGTTTTGCTCTTTTTATCGTTTTTCTCGGTCTTTGTATCGGTTCTGCAATAGAAAACGAAATTGGATTAAGCATAATGTTTGCAATATTTATTTTATTACCTTTATTTGTGTTTGCAGTATCCCCATTGTATTATACTTTTTCTGATGAATGTATCGAGATTATTTATAACTTTGGTCAAAAAGAAATAATTAAGTGGAATGAGATAAGAAGTATTTCACTGCTTGGCAGCTGGATCGGTAGCGGATTGCCGCACTATGTTATTGCATATCCGAGAAAAGAAAAAGGGTTGTTTTTCGTGGTTGGTGAAATTCAAAAGACAAGAAAAACCAAAAAGCTAATAGAAAAGTATTATAAAAAGAAAATAGTATAAATGATCACCGTTTCACTCCGAGCAGGTTTGGAAAGTAATAAGCAAGAAGCAACAGGAAGTCAGTATTGTCCATTTGGTGCTTTTGTGCTATAATACACAATAGCTAAGAGAGAGCTTTTGGAGTTTTGTGTTGCTGTGGTTGAAAAAAAAATCAAGCTGAAACCGAGTGGAAGTTATCTGCGAGCATGAAGAAAAAGGAGTAATTCCGTGAAGAAATTAAAGGTTGCTTTGATCAATAACGTTAATTATTGCATATTTCCGGAAGGCATAAACAATATAAAAGCGTTCGCTTTATATCTTAACAAAAACTATCATTCATTTGTTGAATTGGAGTTTTTAATAGATGAAGGATGCTTTGCACCGTTTTATATTGAACAAGAACTGAAAACGGAAAAACAGTATTGGAATCCCGCCAATATCCGACTTGTAAAGGAAACAGAAGTTACGATCCTGCGGCGTTTTGAATATGAAGAAAAATTAAGAAAAGTCATAGCGGAGAAATGCGTTCATTGCGTACACTATTCTGAAGATGTATGCGAGCAAGATCTCAAATCGCATATTGAACATATTGATCTCAATGGCGAATGTTACGGATACGAAAAGGCAGACTAAACCCGTGTCATTTGGTTCAAACTGAAAAAAGCAAATCCGCAGGATGTGCCTTTGCCATGTTTTTATAAGAATTGCAACCTCGTCCTGTATATATATCCTCAAGGCGGTGATGATATGAAAAGGGTAATAAATTATTTTGCTTGGATCATTCTTACTATAGTAATTTTTGTTGTGTTGATTATGCTGTGCAGCATTTTTACGGAAAAATTTTTATTGCCATCTGATTATTTATTTTATGAACATACGCCTCTTCGTTCTTCTTTGTTAGCACCTTTGTTGATTATTCCGAGCTTGGTTGTTTCTTATTATATCGTTTATTGTCTGAAGAAGATAATTACTTCTGTCAAAGATGATTTTCATCATATTGTATGGATGGGAAAAAAGCTGAAAAAATGGAATATAGCAATAATAGCCGCATGGTTGATTGCACTTTATGTTTGTATGACCGGCTTTACTTATGTTACAAACGATAAGATCGTCGTGGTGTCTGCTTTGAAGCTGAAAGGGCAGGAATACAGCTATTCTGACGTAGAAAAAATCGAGACAGGATTTGGAGACAAAAAGTTTTCGATTTTTGAATACAAAAAAGCCGGAAGCTTTTACTATATAGTTACATTTAATGATCAAAAGGCAGTGTTTCACATGCCGAGTGTAAATCCAAATATCGTCCGCTATGAAGATACATATTTAGAATTGGAAGAATTTGACCGTGCATTGGGAAAGTATAGTATTACTAAAGAGTCAGACTCGGAAGGATTTGAAAAGTGCGACTTTGATAAGCGGTATGTAGATAGATTTTTAAGAATTATTGACTCGGAGTAAGGATGATCGGATCCTTAGACCGATCACGTACCTGAGTACAGATGCAACAAAAGGAGTCAAAAAACTCTACAGAGTTTTTGACTCCTTTTGTTTTATAGGACTATGAAAAACTTCCCCTCCCGACTGTCATGGACGAGCGTCCGATTAGTGCAAAGTCCCTCTCCGACTGTCATGGACGAGGGAGCACCGCGACCGAAGGATCTGAGTCGGAGCAGAGAGTGAGGATTAAATATATGCGTTACTCTCGGCTCGCCCTTTTCGCTGCACTGCGTTTCGCTCTGAAATGACAGGGCGGGTGAGACTCTGCAATTATTGGTACTCTTTCATGACGGCAGCATCATCCCCGCTGTCATCCTCGAAGGAGGCTTTAGCCGACTGAAGGATCTAAGCGGGAGATCAAAGTTAAGGATTAATTTTATT
>JAZNOK010000066.1:0-10021 GCA_045580775.1 Eubacteriales bacterium | reverse complement strand
GGGGCTCTGTCGATCATAAGTAACAGATTTTACAAGTTTTAGCAAACCTCCCCCTCCGACTGTCATCCTCGAGCGAAGCCGTAAGGCGAGGCGAAGGATCTGGGTCGGAGTGTTAAGTAACGTCGCTTACATCTCCCGCTTAGATCCTTCGGTCGCGATGCTCCCTCAAGAATGACAGCGGGGAGGGATTTTGTAAAAGGAGAATTAGCAATCTAAAGGTTGAGATTGTGACTTTGCAAAAGGTGCTTTCTCTGTAAATGTCTAACATAACCATGAAAAAATTTGTAATTGGCGGTGGCAATTTGAGACTTTGATTATATATGCCTAACTTTCTATTAGAATAAAACTCTTTTTGATTTTTTTGGATGATTTCTTCTTTTTGTATACGTTTGATATTATCAGTCAAATAAAGTTCATGTTATAATCCCTTTCTTGATAATTGAAGCGGCTATACATTTTAAGCCGTTTTTAAAATTTAATTCTATGTCACCTTAATAGATTTAAACTAACAAAATTAGAGATAAACAATGGTAAAAAAATATCAGCTTTTTCAATCATTGGTTTAGATTATCAATCAAAACTAAACTAACTCGTTCTTGAAGCTATCCTCTTTTTTTGTTATACTTATAACAGAACAAGTACTTGTTAATTTGATTCTTCAGGAGCATGTAACAAATGAATATTTATATAAGTGAAAAACTCAGAGAATTTAGAAACAAAAAGAAAAATACACAAGAGGATCTTGCTTGTCACTTAGGTATCACTGTCCAAGCCGTCTCAAAATGGGAAAGAGGAGAAAGTTATCCAGATATTACACTGTTGCCTTTGATTGCTTCATACTATTGTGTTAGTGTTGATGATCTTTTAGGTGTTGGGGAATTCGAAAAAGAAAATAAAATATCGGAATACGAATCGAAGGATTATGATTTTCATCATTGTGGCAAAAACAAAGAGAGAATTGATATGTGGAGAGAGGCTTTGAATGAATATCCAAATGATCATAGGGTAATATCATCGTTGATGTTCGCTCTCAGTGCCACTGATAAATTGGAATACAATGATGAGATTATAAGTTACGGTGAACGAATATTAAATGAATCAACTGACAATTATCTTCGCTTCGGTGCGATACAAACCTTATGTTTTGCCAATAAAGTAAAGGGCGATATAGATAATGCAAAAAAATATGCTAACATGGCTGGATATTATTATGTTACGGTAAATGAACTTATGCCTCATGTTCTTGAAGGCGAGGATGCTGTTAGATATTGTCAGGAGAATATACAAAGTTTGGCTGAATTGATATATCATAATGCAAGCTTGATGTTAAATAAGGGAACGTTCTCAAATGAGCAGAGAATTAATGTAAGAAAGTTTGTTATTGATTTGTTTGATCTTCTTTTTCCGGACAAGAACTGTGGATTCTTCCATTGTAGGTATAGTGAATTGTATATCTTGATGGCTCGTAACAATAAGCATCTAGGAAATGTGGACGAGGTTTTTAAATGCCTTGATAAAGCTGCATATCATGCTATTGAATTCGATACGATGAAGGACGGAATGTTTACTTCCGTCATATCGGACCGAGTAAAGATATCAGCTCAAAACTCGGTTAGGAATTTCCCCGAAAACCGATGCGGACTCCTTTTGAAACTAATAGACAAACATTTTTCGGATTTTAAGGATGACCGACGCATGATAGCAATTATAAATAATGTAAGAGATATAGCATTCATGGGATGATTACTTTTATTTTTTTTAGAAAAAGCCGCAACTTACAATGCGGCTTTTTGTAATATAGAATTATAAGGATGAAAGTGCTTTTATAAACAATACTGTTATCTGTTGTGCTCAGGGTATTGGTGTTTTCAGTGATTTTTTCGTTTGTATTTTCTATCAGATAATTGTTTAGATTTTGGGTAGAGACTACTGTCGTTTTTTATCTAGCTAAGAAACGTCAATTCGTTTGATAATAATGAAATAATTACAATTATAACTGCTATAAGGTTATAGTTAGCCATATACAATTAGTTTTTATGATTTCAAGATCACCTTATTAAATCATCTATCAATCCTGAAACTCCTACATATAAAATAATTGACATGAGGTTGCTTGTGTAGTATAATAAAATGAGTGATTGTGACAAAAAAGAGGTGATAGCGTGAATGAAAAAGAGTCAAAGATCATAAGTGAAAATCAGGTATCTGACGACAAAAGTCTCACAAACATCGACTCAAACTGTGTGAAAAAACGCAAGAGCAGCATGCCGTATAACATTGCTATCATCATCTTGAGTGCTGTCATGTTATTCAGCCTTTACAAGGTAATAAGCATATCAGCAGAATACCGTGAAGGAGAAGCTGAATATGAGGAGATAGCCGGATCTTTTGTAGAGGAGTATCAGACTGTTGCGATACCGAAAAAGAACAAACCTGCCGTGACTGATGCACAAACAGATGCTCTCTTCGGTGATGATGCTGATGTGACTGTGGATGCAGATACGTCAGCAGATGATGTAACTTCATCCGACAGTCAGACTGAAGAGCCTGTGACCGAAGCTCCTGAGCAAGATGGGATGCTTGTTATTCCTACTGTAAATATACCTTATTTGGAAAGTGTAAATTCGGATTTTGTAGGATGGTTGTATGTTGACGGTCTGGTGATAAATTACCCTGTAGTACAAACCGATAACAATGATTATTATCTTGACCGTACATTTTACGGTCAGAGCAATTCGAGCGGGTGTCTTTTCCTTGATTACCGGAATGACCCTAAATGCAAGGATCTCAACACCATCATATATGGTCATGCTATGAAAACAGGTGCCATGTTTGGATTCTTAGGGCATTATGCATGGCCGGGATTTTTTGAGGAGAACAAGTATATTGTTTACGTGACCGAGGACGGTCCGTATCTGATCACGGTTTTTTCCGCCTATAATGTGTCTGCTACATCTGATGCATGGAGGGTGGAATTTGACGGCGAGGCTGATTATGCGGAGTGGCTATCCAAGATCAAAGCTGCTTCCGAGGTGTATTCACCTATAACACCTACTACAGAGGACAAAATTGCCACTTTGAGCACATGTTCGTTCAAGTTTGACAACGCGAGATTTGTTGTGCATGGAATAATGGAGCCGCTCTTTTGATCAGAAAATTATAAACTCTTTGGTAAGTATATTGAAACGCACATAACAAAATGATAGAATAGGTGACAGCATGAAGCATATTTTTATAGTGAATACTCATGCAGGAAAGGCAACAGCTAATGAGGAACTTGAGCGGCTGCTTTGTGACTTTGAGCATGAGTACGAGGTGTATTATACAAAGGGGCCAAAGGATGCCACCGCTTATGTTAAGGCGAGGTGCGAGACCTCTATAGGAGAAAGACTGCGGTTTTATGCTTGCGGCGGAGACGGAACTATAAAGGAAGTTGCAGACGGTGTGTACGGACACGAAAATGCCGATCTTACTGCTGTTCCCCTTGGTTCCGGAAATGACTTTGTAAAGTACTATGGCGGAGCAGATAGGTTTTTTGATCTGAACATGCTGGCTGAGGCGGAGTCCGGGTATATTGATCTTATCAAAGTGAATGGCGAATTTTGCATAAATGTATGTAATTTCGGATTTGAGAGTTATGTAGCAAAGACTATGGACGAGGTCAGACATAAAAAACTGATCGGCGGTAAAAACAGCTATACTACAGGTATCGTCAAGGCTCTTTTGTTTGCTATGAAAAACAAAGCAGAGATCTTCGTCGACGGCGAGTGTATAGCGGACGGTGAATATCTGTTATGTTCTGTGGCGAACGGAAGATACGTCGGCGGTGCATATATGTGTGCACCGCATTCTCTAAATGACGACGGAATGCTTGAGGTCTGCTTGGCTAATGTGATATCCAGACTAAGTTTTGTAAAGTTGGTAGGCGTATATAAACAGGGTAAGCACCTGGACGATCCGCGTTTTGAGAAAATCATAACATATCGAAAGGGAAAAAAGGTAGATGTCCGCTCAGATGAGGAAATGACTATTGCTTTGGATGGGGAGCTTATGCGTGTGCATAACTTCACGTGTGAAGTCGTACCGAGAGCGGTGAGATTTGCGGCGGTCGGGCTCGTAGAGCATGATGATCTACCGTCAAAAGAAGCAGCCATTACAGAGGCGGTAATTTCGGACTAGCCGAAGTTCATATTATTTACTGAAATAATCTGTCTGATGGCACTACCCAAGAGGAAAGAATATGAATATACTTATACTATCCTGTAACACAGGTGAAGGGCACAACTCTGCCGGAAAAGCAATCAAATACTATTTTGAGCAAAACGGAGACACTTGCTACATGGCGGATGCAATTGCGTTTCGCTCCGAGACGATTTCAAAACTTGTCGCAGAGGGACATGTGTTTATATATACAAAGACTCCTAAGATGTTTGACCTTGTATACAACGGAGCTGAGATCTTTTCAAAGAAGGAAACCGGCCGCCATGATTCTGTGATCTTTAAGCTTCTTGCAAAGGGAGCAGGAAAGCTCTACGAATACATTGTAGAAAATAATATTGAACGTATAGTGTGCTTTCATCCATTTGCTGCACAGATGCTTGCGAAGGCATTTCGGGATTACCCGCAGCTAAAACAGATCCCTTCATATCTGGTAGCGACAGATTATACAGCTTCGCCCGGAGTCGGAGAGAGCAAGGTGGATGTGTTTATTACTCCTCATGCCGAGGTGGAAGGGGAATTTATCCGTCGCGGAGTACCTAAGGCAAAGATCCTGCCTATTGGCATACCGATCAGTCACGCATATACCGAGCTTCCTGATAAGGAAACTGCACGGCAAACTCTCGGACTGCCGCTGACTGACAAGATCATATTGCTCATGTGCGGAAGTATGGGATGCGGTCCTATTGAGAAGATCGCGGAAAAGATCACAAATGCAATGGACGAGAAAACGACCCTTGTAATAGTCTGCGGAAGAAACGAGAAGCTTTACAAGGAACTGCTGACACTGTCAAGTGAAAATGACAAAGTACATCTGCGTGGTTTTACGGATAAGCTAGCATTGTATATGCGTGCGTCTGATGTGTACGTTACAAAGCCCGGCGGACTGAGTTCTACGGAGGCCGCTTGTGTGGGGTTGCCCATGGTTATGGTAGATGCCGTCGCGGGGTGCGAAACCTATAATCTCAATTTCTTTATTAACAATGGATTTGCCGTTACAGCTGATACGGTAGATGGGATAGCTGATGCTACATTGGAGTTGCTGTATGATGATGCGAGATTGCGTGAAATGAAAAAACTACTGCAGGATAATTTTGATTCCGGGACTGCGTATAAGATATACCGGTATGTGAGAGAGGGCAAGAGCAATGATTGATTACAGGAAATTCCGTCCGAGTCTGATCAGTACTCCGGAGTTTTCACATTTGAAATTATTGTTGTTTTGGCCGGTGTTCGGCATTGCGTTCTATACCCTCGAGCGTGGATTTCCGTGGCGGGTGCATTTTCCCGTGGAGAGTGTGCTCGACCGATACATACCGTTTTGTGAGTTGTTTTTTATTCCATATATTTTTTGGTTTGTGTACCTTGTCGGAATAATAATATACGGATGCCTTTTCGATGTGTCGGCATTTAGAAGATATATGTATTTCACGATTGTAACGTACACCGTGACGATCATAATATATATGCTCTTTCCTACCTGTCAGAACCTGCGTCCTGCTGTATTTGAAAGAGATAATCTGCTGACGGATATGATAGAAGCTTTTTATCGGTTCGATACTCATACCAACGTCTGTCCGTCAATACATGTGCTTGGCTCTGTTGCCGTATCATACGGTGCGTGGAGATCGAAGCATTTCGGCACACGCGGATGGCGGATCTTACTTAGCATTTTCACCGCGGTGATAAGCATCTCTACCGTGTTTATGAAGCAGCATTCGATAATAGATGTGCTGGCGGCAGCCGTCCTCTGTGTTATTGCGGCTCCGTTGTGCAGATACATTGAGCGTGAGACTATACACACTAAAATGAAGAAAAAAGTAAAGGTATAGCTGAGACGATTGATTTTTTCTGTGCTTTGAAAACAATTGTAGTATCTATGATCACAAAAAAATGAGCTGAATTGATCAGCTCATTTTTTTTATTAGTAATTGCTGTTTTTTATCACTGTTTTAGTTTGAGGAAATTAGTGAAATAACAGCCTGAAAAGCAGTCGATTACTTTTCTTCCTTTGCCATTCTCTTAGCAAAACGCTCATCAGCAAGCTTTGAGAACTGCTGAATGATCTGGATCTCCTTTGCTATGTAGGGATGACCGTTGAAGCGATAGAGGTCGTGCTGGAACTTGGTCAGATCATGAGGACCTGCGTAGTTGGGGTCGTCGATCTCCTTGTTGTAACAACCCCAGGGCTCGTATGTCTGAGAGAAGCCCTGAATGAGACCCCAGTGATATGATCCTACATCCTCGAGGTAGAAGAGAGGGAATATCTCGTCTACGTTGTTTTGAGTTATACGGTTGAGCCACTCATTGTTGATGACAGGTCTGCCCCAGTCCTCTTTGAGCTTTTCTATGAGGCGTACCATAGTCTGGAATGAGCCGTAGTAATGGAAGGTGATAATGTCGGAGAGCTCAAGAGCACGCTTCTGTGCGGGCGTTGAGGGTTCGAGATCAGCCGGATTGTATGCCCATACATCAGCCGTAAGAGGCTGAATAGGATCGTGAGAACGAATGATCTCAAAGCACTTCTCCATCATGGGAACAGAGAGGTCACCTCTCTTGCCGTTTGATATCTCGTTCCAAACGTCCCATATCTGCAGACGGTCGTCCTGTGCGTACTTAGCTGCGATCTCATCTACCATCTCGAAGAACTTGGGCTGCATATCAGGCTCGTCAGGAACCATGTAGCCATGCTCGGTGTAGCCTCCTGCGTGAGGTCCGCGGAAAATACCGCTGTGATAACCCCAGTCAACGTTTTGTTCGCCGAACTTAGCGGGGATGAACAGCTCCTTCGGAACGGTACAGTCATTACCGATGGTAAGCATTACCTTGATGCCGTACTTGTCGGCAAGGGTAATATACTCCTCAAGATTAGCCATAAAGCTGTCGTGCTCGTAGAACCATACCTCGAACTGAATGATAGCACGTACTGCATTGAGTCCGGTCTTCTTTGCAAGGTCGAATTCATACTCGATCTGACGGATCACCTCGTCGTGCTTGTACGCCTGCCACATAGCGATACGGTTTACGCAGTTTGATGGATAACCGTTGAAACCTCTGATCCAGGGTTGCTTGCGGTACCACTCGTGAGCCTGCTCTTTTGTCCATTGTGTCTTCATTTTTAATATCCTCCATAACGAGAAAATTATTTTTACAGCTTCATTATAACAGATACTCCCTTGACGTCAAAGCAAAAAAGGTATATAATATCACCAAAAAGTAAGGTGTGAGGTGGATATGCTTACATATCAGAATGAAAATGTTGGAGAAAGCTACGTATTTCGATCAAGATATCACTCACCGGGTTACAGCGTGCCGCCGCATATACACGAATACAGCGAAGTGCTGTATGTGAGAGACGGCTGTATGACGATGCATTTGAACGGAGAAAAAAAGATCGTCAACGCAGGGGAGATCGCATTTATTTTTCCTAACCAGGCTCATGAATATACAAACGAGACCGATTGCTACACATGGTGTGCTGTATTTTCTAATGATTACTTATATTCATTTTTTCGTTTATACTCTGACAAAACACCGCTTTGTTCGGTCATAAGAGCAAATTCACAGATGACGGATGCTTTGTTAAGCCTTCAGAAAACGGACAAGGATGATATTGTCAGGATCACGGGCCTTTTGCACCTGTTGTTTTCGGAGTTTGTTAAGAACACGTCTTTTTCAGAAAAACGCGGCAGTGAAAATGAGCTTTATAACAGTGCAATAAACTATATTTCTGCAAATTTTAGATACGATTTTTCGCTATCGGATATGGCAAAAGCTCTTGGATATCACGAAAAATATCTTTCGTCCGAACTTCATTTGCTAACAAAGATGAATTTTCGAGCGTTTCTTTCCACATATCGTATAGATCACGCGAAACGTCTTCTCAGAACAACGGGACTAAATATATCCGAGATAGCACTTGACTCCGGATACTCTTCCATAAATACCTTTAACCGTGTATTCAAGCAAACGGTTGGTATCACACCGAGCGAGTACAGAAAAAAACGTGACTAAGAAGACCTTTGGTAAGTGCAAATATCTTTTGTCAAAGTCAATGACACCGGAGTTGTTCGTTTTTGATATGAATTGCAGTAAGCAACGCTTTCTTTTCTTTATTTGGATCTTGTATTCTCAGTTCGGATTGTATTCAAAGAAATTCGTATGATAGGCCATAACGATTTTCTTGGATCTCTTTGCTTGTACAACGATCATCGTGTCGTTACGGTCAGTAGATTGATATATATTGCGATCGTGCATTGGCGGAGCATCACGCCACATGTAATTGTATTCAGGTATTCGCCAGCTCTTGCCGTTTTCAAAATGTATAGTGTAGACATGTGCTGCCTGAGAATGCTTTGTTCCGCTGACAAATTCTTTGTAATGCTCTTTTGAAGTATCGCTTACGATCTGTGTGCAGATGTAATAATCGTCGAGTGTCAATTTTTTGATACGGGATTGATGATAGAATTTAATGAACACGCTTCTTCCTATCAAAAAAAGAACGGAGCCTAAGCAAACAATGAAAAAGCACATCAGTGTTAATGATACTGAAACAGGTGCCAGTATCAGCGGAATAATATATATTAAATATACTGCTGTTATTGAAATTATGTATGATGATTTAGCCATTTTTGGAGGGTATTTCAGAGCGGTTATTATATCATCTTTTACTTCGGTATTTGTTAGTGTTTCTTTTGTTGCCATTCACATGTCACTTCCTTTTCGATAATTATATCACAGTCGTGTATTTTGTTCAATTGTTTTTGTCAATATGGATCACTCTGAGTCTTGAAATTCATGAAAAAATATTATTCACACAAAACAAAACCCCCGATGGCATTCCATCGGGGGTTTGCTATGCTGTTTTGCTTTCCCTATGATCAGTCGCTGATGTAGGGAAGAAGAGCAACCTGGCGAGCACGCTTGATAGCCTGTGTGAGCTGTCTCTGGTGCATTGCACATGTACCGCTGATTCTTCTGGGAAGGATCTTTGCTCTCTCGGAAATGTACTTTCTGAGCTTTGCGGTATCTTTGTAGTCGATATAGGTTGCCTTTTCCTGACAGAACATGCAGACTTTCTTTCTTCTGCGGTTGTTCTGACGGAACTGACGCTGACCCTCAGGTCTTTCGTTCTTGTTTTCCATCTTATGAAACCTCCTATATTATTTCGGTCGTTATCAGAAGGGGAGATTGTCGTCGTCGCCGGCTTCTTCAAACTTGGATGCAGATGCACTCGCCTCAAATGAGGGAGCACCGTAGGAATCGGGTACATACTGTGACTGACTGCTGCCGGCACCTTCAGGCTTTGAATCTACAAAGCTTGCCTCGTCTACAACTACCTCGGTGACATATCTCTTTGTGCCGTCGTTTGCAGTCCAGCTTCTCGACTGGAGCGATCCAACAATACAGATCGGTCTGCCTTTCTTAAAGTAGCGGCAAATAAACTCAGCCTGCTGACGCCATGCAACAATGTTGATAAAGTCAGCCGTTTGTGCCTGTGCATCATTTCTGTTAGCAAAACGACGCTGTACCGCTATGGAGAAAGAAGCAACACTGATACCGTTTGCTGTTTGCTTCAGCTCGGGGTCTGCTGTGAGGTTGCCTATAAGTATAACCTTGTTCACGCTTGCCATGATGTAACCTCCTTGACTTCCTTTGTTGCTTTGGCTGATTACTCAGCGTCTGCGGTTTCTTCTGCGGTCTCAGCTACAGCTTCTTCAGCTACAGCTTCTACAGTTGCTTCAGCCTTAACGCTCTTAGGAGCTTCGTCTCTTACAACAATATCACGCATGATGTTTTCGTC
>JAZNOK010000065.1:0-4088 GCA_045580775.1 Eubacteriales bacterium | reverse complement strand
GAACAGTTCATAGTATCCGTCCTCTTTGGCCTGGGCAAGGAATCGCTGCAGCTCGTCTTTAGTGAGCACCTGCATCTCCCGCGCTTTCTTCGGCGGTAGTTTACAACCGATGGCGGGATTGACCCGTATCAGCCCTTCGGCAACCGCTTTTTCCAATGCCATTCTGCAACTTGCATGGCAGGCGCGCACCATACGATCGGACAGTCCCGTTCCATATTTATCAATGTACTGCTTTCGACCGTTTCGCTTCAGCCGTGCATAGAACTGTTGCAGGTCGTTTTGCGTCAGCTTGTTCAGCGGTATCTTTCCGATCTCGGGGATGATGTGGTCGTAGATGCGGTTTTCGTAGTTTTGCTGAGTCAGCGGTCGGATGGCAGGCTTGGAGTAGTTCTCGTACCAAAACTCCATCCAATCACCGAACAGCATATCCGGCTTGCACCGCGTGCTCGGCGGCCGGTATTCTTCTTTCAGTTTTTCAAGCTTCTCGGCGCACTCGGTCTTGGTGTGTGCGAGGACGTTTTTAGTGATCGGAAGGCCTTTGTCATCGTAGCCGACCACCACTCTGCCTTCCCACCGTCCGTCACCTCGTTGTCTAAGCGTACCTTTCCCGTTTGCTCGTCTCTTTGCCATTTATCTCACTCCTTTATGATCAAGTCTTCCATGAATCCGCCGACGATGTTTGATGCTCGTTTTTGCATATCGGTGGTCACATGGGTGTAGGTGTCCAGCGTGAAACTGGCGTTAGTGTGCCCGAGGATTCGGGACAAGGTCTTAGCATCCACGCCGCCCGTCAGCGCGTGGGTGGCAAAAGTGTGGCGCAGATCGTGGAAGCGTATCAGCGGTAGTCCCGCTTGCTTCAGCAAGGTTTTCATTCGGTTGTAGGGATACTCGGGATTCATCGCTTCCTCGGGCCTGTAGATGTTCGGGAAGATCCATTCACTCATCGCTGTTTTCTTTCGCTCTCGCAGTATCTCCGCGGTGCTCGGCGGCAGCAGGATGTTGCGCATCCCCGTTTCGGTTTTGGTGTTACCCCAGGTCACGCCGCCGCCTTTCTTTCTCTTCACCGTCCGCGAGATCTTCAACCGTCCCGTGGCTTCATCGAAGTCCGACCACCGCAGTCCGCAGATCTCACCGAGACGCAGTCCCGTGGTCAGCTCGGTGTAGAAGAAATCGCGCCACACCTCGTCCTGCATTGCGATGCGCATAAACTTTTCAAGCTGTGCTTCGGTGAGTATCTGCTTGGGTGCGTAATTATTTTTCGGGATGGTGGTGCCGTCGGTGGGGTTCTTGACGATGAGCCGCTCCTTCACCGCTGCGTCCATGGCTTCATGGAGCATCATGTGAACGCTGCGCACCGTGCTGTCGGCAAGCTCGTGTCCACGAAGAGGATGCACCTCCTGCCGACCGCTCTTTTTGATCTTGTTATACATTCTCTGCACGTCGGCGGTGGTGATGAACGCCACCGGCTTATCGCCGAGGTAGGGCCTCACGTGCATACGGATCATCGAAGCATAGCTGTCCCAGGTGCTCTCGCGGATAGTGAAAATCATATACTCGTTCATCCATCGGTCGAGCCACTCGCCGAGGGTCATCTTACTGTCCTCGGTCAGCTCCACGCCGCGGTAGTCTTCAATGCGCTGATGCAGTTTTTCAAGCGTTTCCTTTTGCGTCTTGCCGTAGACATAGCGGAAGATCGGCTTGCCGTCGCTTTTGTGACCGACGGTGATTCTGCCTTCCCATTGGCCGCGCTTCTTCTGCCGAACCATTCCGTCGCCCGCAGGTCGTCTGTTTGCCATTTTGTTAAAAGCGTTGCAGGACGGTAAAGAAGATGTAACTGCTATAGCTAATGAATTAGCTTTGCTTGTTTCAAATGTACTAAATCCGGGCGAATCCCAATATAGGGTGCCTGAAGGCATTTATGCTTTATCAAACCCTTATAGCGCTTTTTCGTCAAATATGAGTCCATATAGTTCATTTGTTGCTCGCGCAAACAATATAGAGAAGAACTATAGCATCACAGTTTCTCCTTCTTTTAATATATCAAATCCTGACTGGATAGATGATGTTACAAGTTTTAGTGATAGAATCTCGGAGATGGTGATTGAAGCTATACGCAATTCCGAAGAAGATACGGCAAGGAGTGATTATAAATAATGACTTATACAACGGTGCAAGGTGATAAGTGGGATAGCATCGCTTATAACATGCTTGGTAGTGTATATGCAGTTGACAAACTCATGGCCGTAAACTCTAAATACATTGATATTGTTGTTTTCCCGGCAGGCATAGTTCTTGAACTTCCCGAACTTGCTACTGTGGAAAAAAGTAACGATTTACCTCCGTGGAAGCAGGTGAGCGGATGAGTGACAAATCGTTAGCAAGGCGCAGTGAAATCGAAGTGTTTTTTGATGGCACAAATATTTCAAAATCGCTTAACAAGTATTTATTATCACTTACATATACAGACCAAGAAGATGGGGTAGATGACCTCCAGATAAAACTGGCTGATCGTGATGATATTTGGCTTGAAAAATGGCTTAATGATGCCATCACATCGGCTTCTCTCGGAGAAAGTGCAGAAGAAACAAGCACGCCAATATACTATAAAGTCATTGCAAAGAACGGCGTGTATGTTCATAGCCGTCCTGATACTATCTACTATGTCTATGGTTCTATGGTATATGGTACAGTTATTTCCGCTAAAAGTGTTTCAAACGGTTGGGTTAATTTTGAATACAGCGGTAAAAACGCATATGCCCAACTGAAGTACATGCAGCAATGTGACGGAACTGCCAAAAACAATTCTTTCAACTCTAAAATTAAAGGATTAAGCATACAAGCAAATATAATTTGCCGAAACTTTTATAGCGATGGCAAAGATTTTTTGCTTAATTGCGGTCAGTTTGAACTTGATAATGTAAACTGCTCCGGGCCTCCTTCTACTATTACAATTAAGGGCACTGCATTACCTTATGAAAAAAGCATAAGGCAAACTCAAAAGAACAAGTCTTGGGAAAAGTATAATCTCTCTGGAATAGCCGAAGAGATTGCAGAAAATGCTGACATGGCTTGTATGTTTTTGTGTTCCGCAAACCCTTTTTATCAGCGCGTAGAACAAATCAGTATCAGCGATATAGCCTTTCTTAAGAAACTATGTCAAGATGCTGGGGTTTCATTAAAAGTTACAAATAACATAATTGTCATTTTTGATGAAGCCTCGTATAATCCAGAGCAAACTCGCGTAATCACGCGCGGTGATGGTTCGTATACAAAATGGCAACTCAACACGGGAGAAGCCAACACCAAGTATACAAGCTGTCAAGTAAGCTATACCGATCCCGACACCGGTAAAGTAATTAGTGCCATAGCGTATTCAAAAGCGGATAACAACGAAAAAGGTCAGTGCCTTAAAATCAAAGCAAAGGTTAACAGTAAGAGCGAAGCTTTAATGTTGGCTAAGCAAAAGCTTAAAATGCATAATCAGTATGAGTACACTGTTTCCCTCACCTTTCCGTTAGATCCTTCTCTATGCAATGGCACTTCTGTAACACTGGTAGGTTGGGGTGCATGGGATGGTAAATACATTATAAAAACAAGTAAGCATACTGCTTCTCGCAGTGGTAGCACTACTCAAATAACGCTACGCCGTGTCATGGAGGAAACTTAAACATGAACTTGGAAGATGTTGTTCGTATTGGAATAGTTTTTGATGTTAATATCGAAACAAAAAAAGCAAGAGTACATTTTCCCGATTCGCAAATAACATCAGGATGGTTATGCGTTTTGCAAACACAACCGTGGATGCCTAAAATAAATGACCGTGTTGTTTGTTTATACATACCTGTATTTAACGGTGATGGCTTTGTAATAGGGGGAATTGCATGAATATCGGTTCTTTAGGCGATTTTGTTTTTACTGTGTCTGATGATGTTATCAAAACTTTACGTGGAGTAACTTGGCAAGGCTCTGCAGATATTTCTATCCACAAGCGCCATTTGAATGTGGGATTACCCGAATTCACGGGCTCAAATCCAGATACCATTACTTTTTCTATTCGAGTATCAACTGCTCTTGGCGTAGATCCTCTT
>JAZNOK010000064.1:0-39992 GCA_045580775.1 Eubacteriales bacterium | reverse complement strand
TCGTCCATGACAGCGGGGTTGCAGCTCTGCAAATGACCGAGAGAGACGTTGCTTTGTGCTCCGACTAGATCCTCCGGTCGGCTAAAGCCTCCCTCGAGGATGCCAGTCGGGGTGGAGCTTCGCAAACAGCCTCCTTCGTCCATGACAGCGGGGTGGAAATCTGCAAATAGCCTCCTTCGAGGATGACAGCGGGGTGGGGATCTGCAAATAGCCTCCCACAAGAATGACAGAGGTGGGTGATGTTACTGTCTATCGCGTACGGCGATCATTTGCTTGCCTTTGTGTCACAGTATATGCATCTGTAGCCGCATCCGTCCGGCATAAGCTCAAAGATATGCTGTATCTCCTGCTCTGTTGTAGTGATGCAACGCGGGTTTTTACATCTGATGATATTTGTGAGCTTCTTTGGCAGGTCGATATGTTTTTTCTCCACTATGTTGCCGTCACGGATAAAGTTTATCGTAGCATTTGGCGATACGTACCCGACGACATCAAGTGACAGCTCTATATCCTCGTCGATCTTGATAATGTCCTTTTTTCCTGTTTTCTTGGATGGGACATTCTTTATCACAGCGACAGGGCATTCCAGTCTGTCCAGCCCAAGCATCGCATACAGCTGCATTGCTTTTCCCTTTGCTATATGGTCGATAACTATGCCGTTTTTGATTATGTCGATATTCATAGCTCTACCTCCAGCAGCATAAGTATAAGTGCCATTCGGATATATCTGCCGTAGCGTGCCTGCCTAAAGTATGCCGCTCTCGGATCCGCATCCACCGCCGTAGATATTTCATTCACTCTCGGCAGGGGGTGCATTACTATCATATCCGGGCGGGCAAGCTTCATCTTTTCGGTGGTAAGAATGTATGAGTCCTTGAGTCTGAGGTAGTCTTCCTCATTGAAGAATCGTTCCTTCTGTACTCTGGTCATATACAGAATATCAAGCTCACCCATCACATCGTCCAGGGACTTTGACTCCTTGTATTCTATGCCCTTGTCTATAATGTACTCATTCTTGACAAAATCGGGGAGCTTGAGCTCGTCCGGGGAGATAAGCACAAATCTGATTCCTGTATAGCGTGACATCGCCTCGATCAGCGAATGCACGGTGCGTCCGAACTTGAGATCTCCGCACAGACCTACGGTAAGATCGTTAAAACGTCCTTTTTCATGGCGTATGGTAAGAAGGTCTGTGAGAGTCTGAGTCGGATGAAAATGGCCTCCGTCGCCCGCATTGATAATAGGGGCGGTCGAGTGCATGGAAGCCACAAGCGGTGCTCCCTCCTTCGGATGTCTCATGGCAATTATATCCGCATAGCCTGCCACTACCTCTACCGTATCGGCAACACTCTCCCCTTTCGCAGAGGAGGAGGAGTTCGCCTCGGAAAATCCCAGCACCTGTCCTCCCAGCGAAAGCATCGCACTCTCAAACGAAAGGCGGGTCCTGGTAGAAGGCTCAAAGAACAGTGTCGCCAGTATCTTGTGACGGCACGCCTCGTTGTACTTTTGCGGGTGTGCCATTATGTCGTCCGCTACCGCAATAAGATCGTCGATCTCTGCGACGGAAAGATCGGATATTTTGAGAACATTTCTCATTTCGGTTCTCCTTGTCAGTGATGATATTGGGTCACGCGAGACCCACAGGAAAATGCATCGCTGTATCTTACTTTGCTCCGTTGACAGCGAGATAGTTCTTTATTCTCTGTACATTCTCGGCGTTCTTCTCATCCTCCTCGAGGTACTCAATGATGTCGTAGACATCAACGATGGAGTAAACCGGGAAGCCAAACTGCTCCTCGATCTCTACCATAGCACCTCTCTCTCCCTGGCCCTTTTCCTTGCGGTCGACCATAATGAAGGTAGCCACAACCTTGGTTCCCTCAAGGTGAGAGAGTATCTCCATGCTTTCGCGGATAGCCGTACCTGCAGTGATAACATCCTCGATGATGACGATCTCCTCGCCCGCCTGAGGAACGTATCCTACAAATACTCCGCCCTCGCCGTGGTCCTTTATCTCCTTACGGTTGAAGAAGAAGGGGACGTTGAGCCCATTTTTGGACAGAGCAACAGCCGCTGAAACGGCAAGGGATATTCCCTTATATGCAGGTCCGTAGAGAACTGCCTTCTTCGCACCGAGCTTCTCTGTATATGCCTTTGCGTAAAACTCACCGAGCTTTGCAATATCTTCGCCGGTCTTTATCATTCCTGCATTGATAAAGTAGGGGATCTTTCTGCCGGACTTTGCGGTGAAGTCGCCGAACTTGAGCACTCCCGCACCCTCTAAAAACTGTATAAATTCTCTCTTGTAGCTTTCCATGATGTATTACCGTCAGTCGGGAAAGCCCCTTTTATAAAAGCGGGTTTCCCGGACCCTTTCCTCAAAATTAGTTTAGAATGTTTTTAACCTACAAATTCTGCTACACATCTCTCGTATGCAGCAACGGGATCAGCGGCAGCGGTGATGGGACGTCCTACAACGATGTAGTCAGAGCCGATCTTCTTTGCCTCTGCGGGAGTCATGACTCTCTTCTGATCTCCGATATCTCCGTCAGCAAAACGCACGCCGGGTGTAACCGTAATAAAGCCCGATCCGCAACGTCCGTGTACTGCCTCAGCCTCAAGAGGAGAGCAAACAACGCCGTCGAGACCTGCCTTCTTTGCATTCTCAGCATAGTGCATAACTACCTCTGCAATAGGCTCGCGGATGAGAAGGTCCTTCTCCATGGACTCCTGATCGGTAGAGGTAAGCTGAGTAACTGCAATAAGCAAGGGTCTTGTGCCGTCGGGACGAGTGAGTCCTTCTATAGCTGCCTCCATCATGCGGACTGTACCGGATGCATGGAGATTTGTCATGTCTACATCAAGTCCGGAGAGCACGCTCATGGACTTCTTTACCGTATTCGGAATATCGTGGAGCTTGAGATCGAGAAATATCTTGTGTCCTCTCTGCTTGATCTCGCGAACGATCGAGGGACCTTCCGCATAAAACAGCTCCATACCGATCTTTACGTACGGTTTTTTACCTGTGAATTTGTCAAGAAATGTGAGCACGTCCACCTTAGAAGCGAAGTCACATGCAATGATTACGTCCTTTCCCATTAGTGAGCACCTCCGATTATATCTTTTAAGTTTTTAATATTATATCTGTCCATTACCTCAGGAAGCTTTTCTATTATGTCGCGGCACACATAAGGATCAACGAGGTTCGCCGCTCCTATCTCAACTGCCGTCGCTCCCGCAAGCATCATCTCTATCACGTCTTCTGCACAGGACACACCGCCCATTCCCACAACAGGAATAGACACAGCCTGCGACACCTGATATACCATTCTCAAAGCCACCGGCAGTATTGCCGCACCCGAAAAGCCTCCCATCTTGTTCTTGATGACAGGTTTTTTGGTTCTGAGATCTATTCTCATTCCGAGAAGCGTATTGATAAGGGATATTCCGTCAGCTCCCGCAGCCTCGCATGCACTCGCTATCGAAACAATGTCGGTGACATTGGGGGAGAGTTTGATGATGACGGGCTTTTTTGTAACTGCCTTGACAGCTTTGGTAACCTCTGCAGCCGCCTCGGGGCTTGTTCCGAACGACATTCCGCCTCCATGGACGTTAGGGCAGGATACATTCACCTCAAGCCAGCCTACCTCAGGGCATGCGTCAAGACGCTCACAGGTGTAGGCGTAGTCCTCTATCGAAAAGCCGCTGACATTCGCCATGACAGGCTTTGAAAAGCAGGCACGCATCTTGACCAGTTCCTCGGAGATGACCTTGTCTACTCCCGGGTTTTGCAATCCTACGGCGTTGATCATGCCGGATGGGGTCTCGGCTATTCTCGGGGTGGGATTTCCGAAACGCGGTTCGCGGGTAGTTCCCTTAAACGAGAAAGTACCCAGTATATTTATGTCATACAGCTCTGCAAACTCATATCCGTATCCAAACGTACCCGATGCAGGGATACAGGGGTTGTCCATCTCTATACCGCAGAGGGTGACCTTCAGTCTCTCGCTCAGTTCCATATTATCTCCTCCCTCTCCATGACCGGACCTTCCTTGCATATTCTCTTGTTGCCGGTGAGGGTCTTGCATGAGCAACCCATACAAGCACCAAAGCCGCAACCCATCCTCTCCTCGAAGGAGTACTGTCCCGAAGTCTTGGCTATCCTGTCGATCGCCCTGAACATCGGCTCAGGTCCGCAGGTGTAAAAGTACGTGTAGTCAAGCCCCGCCATCACATCCGTAACAAAGCCTTTTGTACCGTAACTTCCGTCAGCGGTAGCTACATAGACCTTTGCTCCGAGTGCACGGAACTCTTGCTCATAAAACACATCTTCAGCCGAATTGAATCCAAGCACGACGCTCACGTCCTTGCCCTCCTCTATCAGCCTGCGTGCGAGATTGTACATAGGAGGAACGCCCACACCTCCGCCGATAAGCAACGGTGTGCTGCCGCTCTTTTTTGTGTCGTAGCCGTTTCCGAGTCCGCTCAGAGTATCGAGCACGACGCCTGCCTGCATCTTTGCCATTGTGCGTGTTCCCTCTCCTACCGTCTTGTATATAAGAGTGAGGGTATCGCTGTCATAATCGCACACGGATATCGGGCGGCGGAGGAAAAATCCGTCCAGCTTGATATTCACAAACTGGCCGGGGGCTACAATAGCCTCCGTATCTCCCCCGAGCACCATCTTGTATACATCCTTCGCTATCTTCTCGTTTGAGAGAATAGTGTAAAATACCTGTTCCATCTATACCTCCGTCAAGAGTCGATAGTAGAAACGCTCATCGTTGTTTCCTCAAGAACATCGAGCAGGACCTTTACCGTATCAAGTGCGGTAAACATGGTAATGTTGTTCTCTGTTGCAAGGGCTCTTATCTTATATCCGTCGCTCGCGTGATGGGCGGATCCTGCATCCGAGGTATTGATAACATACGCGATATGTCCCTGACGCAGGGCGTTGGGGATCTCCTCGCTTCCCTCGCTGATCTTCTTGAGTATTCTTGTACGGATGCCGTTCTCACGCAGGAAGTTTGCCGTTCCGTCTGTCGCCTCAATGTTGAATCCGAGATTGTAGAAGCGGCGAACAAGCGGCAGTGCCTCGTCTCTGTCCTTCTTTGATATAGTGACAAAGATCGTTCCGTAATTCTGCAGATGCATTCCCGATGCCTGCAGTGCCTTGTAAAGTGCACGGAAGAGCTTGTCATCGTAGCCTATTGCCTCTCCTGTGGATTTCATCTCGGGAGAGAGATAAGCGTCAAGTCCGCGTATCTTCGAGAAGGAGAACACAGGCACCTTTACATACCATCTCTTCTTCTCCTCAGGATAAATGTCAAAGAAGCCCTGCTCCTTCAGACTCTTTCCGAGGATGACCTCTGTTGCTATATCTGCAAGCGAATAACCTGTTGCCTTTGAAAGGAAGGGGACGGTTCGAGATGAACGGGGGTTTACCTCAATGATATATACCTTTTCGTCCTTGTCAACGATAAACTGTATGTTGTAAAGGCCCTTGATACCTATGCCCAGTCCCAGCTTCTTCGAGTATTCAAGTATTGTTCCCTTGACCTTCGGAGAGATGGAAAATGCAGGATATACGCTGATCGAGTCGCCGGAGTGGATACCGGTCTTTTCTACCAGCTCCATTATTCCCGGTACAAACACGTCTCTGCCGTCACAGATCGCGTCCACCTCGACCTCTTTTCCTATGATATATTTATCAACGAGCACAGGCTTGTCCTCGTCGATCTCAACTGCGGTCTTGAGATAATGACGCAGCTGCTCTTCGTTTGCTACTATCTGCATTGCTCTGCCGCCGAGAACAAATGACGGACGGACAAGAACAGGATAACCTATACGGTTCGCCGCGGCAACTCCTGCCTCAATATCAGTGACAGCCTTGCCCTCAGGCTGAGGAATGTTAAGAGATGCGAGCAGCTTTTCAAATGCATCGCGGTTCTCAGCACGGTCTATCGCCGCACAGTCTGTACCGATGATCGCTACGCCGCGTTCGTCAAGAGGTGCTGCAAGGTTGATCGCGGTCTGACCGCCAAGCGACGCTACGACACCCTCCGGACGCTCAAACTCGATAATGTTCATTACATCCTCAACCGTCAAAGGCTCAAAATAAAGCTTGTCCGAAGTGGTATAGTCGGTAGATACGGTCTCGGGGTTGTTGTTGATGATTATAGCCTCGTAGCCGGACTTTTTGATCGTGGATACGGCATGGACAGTAGAGTAGTCAAACTCAACGCCCTGTCCTATACGGATAGGACCTGCTCCGAGGACGATGATCTTCTTCTTGTCAGAGAGGACACTCTTGTTTTCATCGGTATACGAAGAATAGAAATACGGAATATATGCACCCGTGTGCAGAGTATCAGCCATTCTGTATACAGGCATGATCTTGTTTTCTTTTCTGAGATTGAATATATCAAGCTCGGTCTTCTTCCAGAGCTTTGCAATATACTTATCACCAAAGCCCATCTTTTTCGCTTCTTTAAGAACGCTCAGATCTCCCGCGGATGCGGCAAGCTTCTTTTCCATTTCTACGATGTTCTTGACAGCGACAATGAAATACTCGGTGATCGCGGTAAGCTCATGCAGCTCTGCTGTTGTGATTCCGCGGCGGAGCAGCTCAGCTATGGCAAAAATATTATCATCCTTGAAGGTGGAAAGGTAGTCCTTGAGCTCTGCATCGGTATATGAGTCAAACTTTGCAAGATGGAAGTGGCATACTCCCGTCTCGAGTGAGCGAACGCTCTTGAGAAGGCACTCCTCGAGATTGGAGCCGATACCCATTACCTCTCCTGTTGCCTTCATCTGTGTGCCCAGCACATTGGACGCACTCGAGAACTTGTCAAACGGAAAGCGCGGCAGCTTCGATACGATATAGTCAAGTCTGGGGGCTGTTGCCGCTGTGGTGTTTGCTATCTGAATATCCTCAAGAGCCATGCCTACGGCGATCTTTGCCGTTACCTTGGCTATCGGGTATCCGCTTGCCTTTGACGCGAGAGCGGAGGAACGTGAAACTCTGGGGTTTACCTCTATGAGGTAGTATTCGCTGGTCGTGGGATTAAGTGCAAACTGTACGTTACATCCTCCCTCGATCTTCAGTGCTTTGATAAGCTTGATCGCGGAGTCGTTGAGCATCTTGTGATCCTCAGGCGAGAGTGTAAGAATAGGTGCAACAACGATGGAGTCTCCTGTATGAACACCTACCGGGTCTACGTTTTCCATTCCGCAGATGGTGATGACGTGGTCGTTGGAGTCACGCATCATCTCAAACTCGATCTCCTTGTAGCCCTTTACCGATTTTTCGATGAGGACCTGATGTACGGGCGAGAGCTTGAATGCGTTTGTTCCTATCTCGATCAGCTCCGCCTCGTTGTAGGCAAAGCCGCCGCCTGTACCGCCAAGTGTAAATGCAGGACGGAGAACCACAGGATATCCGATACGCAGTGCTGCCTCCTTTGCCTCATCGAGACTGTAGGTTATCTCAGAGGGGATCGTAGGCTCGCCGATGTCGATACAGAGCTGTTTGAACATTTCTCTGTCCTCAGCACGCTCGATACTCTCGGAGCTGGTACCGAGCAGCTCCACCTGGCACTCTTTGAGAATGCCCTTCTTATCAAGCTGCATTGCAAGGTTGAGACCTGTCTGCCCGCCTATACCGGGGATAATTGCATTCGGTCTTTCATAGCGAAGGATCTTTGCTATGTACTCCAGCGTCAGCGGCTCCATATAAACCTTGTCCGCGATAGAAGTATCGGTCATTATCGTAGCGGGGTTGGAGTTGCAGAGAACTACCTCGTAGCCCTCCTCCTTTAGTGCCAGACAAGCCTGAGTGCCTGCATAATCGAACTCAGCAGCCTGACCGATAACGATAGGGCCTGAGCCGATGATCATGATTTTCTTCAGATCAGTTCTTTTTGCCATAATTGCCTCCGAAATTTATATTAAGAAAATGTTTAAACTATAAAATGCTGCAATCCCTTTTTATTGCCCTTCACCCGGGAAAAAGCAGGTTCATTTGCCTTTGCAGTAAGCGATCCTGCCATCCGATACGGTAAGCAGACACCTGCCCCATACCTTGTGTCCTTCAAACGGTGTAGCTCTGCCCTTTGACAGAAATTCATCCGGATCTATCGTATACGGCTCTGATACATCAAACACACAAAAGTCATCGCCCGTATCAATGCCAAAACGCTTTTTCGGGTTTTTCGACATAAGCTCGATCAACCTGTCAAGCGTGATAATTTTCGTCTTTACAAAATGAGTATACATAAGCGAGAACGCACACTCAAGTCCGACTATACCAAAGGCCGACTTCTCAAGTCCGCGTGACTTTTCCTGTGCCGAGTGCGGTGCGTGGTCTGTCGCTATCATATCTATGGTTCCGTCGATAATCCCTCGGATAAGCTCCTCTCGGTCCTCGCGGGATCTCAGAGGGGGGTTCATCTTCCATTTTCCGTCCTCACACAGATTCTCATCCGTGTATATCAGATAGTGCGGAGCTGTCTCGCAGGTGATGTCCACACCCGCCGCCTTCGCCTCTCTGATGAGACGCACGCTTTCCTTTGTCGAGATATGGCAGACATGGTACGCACAGCCTGTTTGCTTTGCCAAACGTATATCCCTCTCTATCTGTTTCCACTCGCTCTCAGAGCATATTCCTCTGTGGCCGTGTGCCCTTGCGTACTCGCCGTCATGGATATATCCGCCACGCAAAAGGTCATTTACCTCGCAATGTGCGACTATCATCTTTCCCAGAGCCTTTGCTCTGTTCATCGCCTCAAGCATCATCTGCTCGTCCTGCACTCCGCGTCCGTCATCCGAAAATGCACAAACATGCTCTGCCATAGCCTCCATATCGGAGAGCTGCTCACCTCTCTGCCCTTTTGTAATAGAGCCGTAAGGAATGACTCTGACGGATGCATCGCGTTCGATCGCGTCCAGCTGTACTTTGAGAGTGTCCATCGAGTCGGGAACAGGGTTGAGATTAGGCATCGTGCACACCGCACAGTAGCCTCCGTGTGCCGCCGCCCGAGAGCCTGTAGCTATGCTCTCTTTATAAAAAAATCCCGGCTCTCTGAAATGTACATGTACATCCAAAAAAGCGGGTAAGAAAAGATATTTACCGGGGTCTGAAAAATCGAAAGAAACACCCGCGTCAAGAAGCGTCTTCTCGGCGAGTGCCTGTATATGCTGTGTTTCCGTCGTTTTCAAATTTTGCATGATATTCTCCTGTATCAGGTACAAAGCATAAAAAAATACCGTCTCTGCTCGGCAGGACGGTTACATCAGGACAGGGCACACCCATGGCTATGGCACGCTTCAAGCTATGGTATACCGCAGTATAATGGAACAATCTTGCCGGCATCTCTGTACCGTCTTAAAAATTGCATAGACATTATACCACAATGTCATGTACCTGTCAAGTAAAAACAAGCGGAATTTTTTGTTAATTTGACCAAAAATATCTATATCTTTGTGGGCATTATAGTTATGGACATTTTTTGTTCTCGGATATATAATGAAGCTGCAAGCTTGTAAAGCCGACAACAGTCCATTAATGCCGAAAATACGTTTGTAACGGCAGTATTAGTTAGGCTATCCTCGGCTATACACAGCACGCAGCTTTTTGAAATAATCATTCATAAAAGACGAAAGGAGAATTATTTTGACAGACTGGGAAAGATTTGAAATTGAATGTACAAGGTATTTAAACTCTACTTTTGGCTCTTATGCCAAGTTCTACCATCAAGGAGGAGCAAACTCGACTGTCGCGGACATTCGTGCAACGACCTCGTCAGGAAAAACATTTTTTATCGATGCAAAGTTATCGCAAGCACAATGCGGACAATTTGTTTTGCTGCCAGACATCTCGACAGGTTCCTTTTTGTACAGTAAACAAAACGCAACATCGTTAAACGACGCCGCACGTGCCATCATCACTCACATGAACGGCGATTTTGATGCATTCAGAGAAGCGGGAACTGCAGGCCGGGAGATCGTATTTGCAAAATGCGAGGATGTATTTGCCGATTGGATCATATCATCCTACAAAAGCAAGGGCGTAGAATACTTTATTACCGAAAAATACAGAATACTGGCAATAAACAGCTTTTCAGAGCACTTTAATATCTCAGCAAAATACAGAATAAAAAGAAGCGGCTCCTCTGATCTGGGCATGGGAAGGATCGGTGAATTTACAAAATTTCTCTGCAATAACAACGCTCACAGCTATAACATCACAGCAGTCAGATCACAAGGAAGTAAGCTGTTCGTTTCATCCGGCAGCTCGATTGATAACGAGAGGTTCGTGATTGGTTCTCAGGAATTTATGTTTTCAGCGAGAGGCAAAGAATATGAGCTGCGTAAACTCTCAAATACTTATAATGCAAATGTAATATTTTCCATCAGCCTGAAATACGGCAAGCCGGGACTCTCAAATGAAGAATTTATCTTACAGCTATGTTGACTCCAAAACTAACACACCCCTCAGAAGCTGACAGACTTCTGAGGGGGTATTCCTTTGCACACAGGTATATCGGCCATCCTCGGCTATAGCCGAGAAGGATCGCTCTCTAACGCCCTTGCCATTTCTATACCGATATATTGAAGCACATCGACGACCACAGAATTTCCAAGCTGCTGATATGCCTGATTTGCCTTTTTGCAGATTTTGAAAGAATCGGGATATCCCATCAGTCTGGCACATTCCCTAGGATGGAGCTTTCTCGGTCTGCCTCTGACAAGGTATCCGCCGGTTTTGGCAAAAACGCCGCCGCCGTAAGCGGAAAAGGTGATAGCGATCCCCTTTGTACTGTAGATACGTTCCCCCTGTCCTCCCTTATTTACTGTTCCTAATCTGATAGGTTTGTTGCTATACTCATCATCCGGTATACCGTTATAGTAGGTATCCTTCCTATCCACATACAGACACTCTGTCAATGACGGGTCATCAAGCAGGTAATCCTCCACGTGCTTTGTCAGTTTTACAGCTTTGGGAAACAGAAAGTTCTCCACCCCAAGATCTTCTCTAAAGCACACCATGTATATTCTTTCCCTTTTTTGGGGTATGCCGTAATCCACCGAACTCAACACACGGCAATAAAACTTATACCCCAGCTGCTCCATCGTGCACTTCACTACTGCGAGCGTTTTTCCGCTGTCATGGGATGCAAAATTCTTTACATTTTCCATGAACACGATCTTCGGCCTTTTCTCCCTTGCAATGCGTGCCACATCAAAAAACAACGTTCCTCTGCTATCTTCAAAGCCGCGTTGTTTTCCGCTTATAGAAAACGCCTGACACGGAAAACCCGCACACAGAATATCATGGTCAGGTATCGTGGACTCATCTATCTCGGTAATATCACCGTCAGGAACTTCACCGAAATTATCACTGTAGACCTGCTGTGCCGACCGGTCCCATTCACTGGAGTACACGCATTCTGCTCCCAAGGACTCAAGGGCAAGCCGAAAACCTCCGATGCCCGCAAAAAGATCTATGAACTTCCACCCTTCAAAACAGAGCCTTTCAACCTTGATCATATCAATCCTCCGGGCAATTACTGATTAAAATTATAGCATTACACAGTATAATTGTCAAGCTGCAAGCTTGCACACACGTGCCTGTCCAAACACAGTCCTCGTTCAGTGCGGGGTATTTGTTACTTTTTTATTGACTTATCAAAAGCCAGCACAAACACGGTAGATATCACAAGCAAAAAGCCGATGATATCGACTGCCTCAAAACTCACCCCGAGCCAAAAAAATGAAATAACTGCACTGGAGACAGGCTCGATAGAGGCAACCACACTTGCTCTGACGGCTCCTATGTCAGACACCGCCTGAAGATATAACGAAAACGCAACAACCGTGCCGAGCAACACTATGCCCGCTGCCGCCATCCACCCCTGAGCATCAAGCGACGTTGGTATCTCCCAGACCCTGTATAAGAAAAACAAAACAGTACCACCGACGCTCATACCGACACCCGACACAACTACACTTGTGCGTTTGGCTGTCAGATCCCCGGGAATAAGAGTATATGTAACCACGCTGAGAGCCGCCAGAATACACCAAAAAAGTCCCATCGGAGTTATCGCCAGATTTGTCGGATCCCCATGAGTCGCAACCAAAAACGTACCGCCCGCCGCAAGCAGTACAGCCGCAGTCTCGGCTACGGTAGGGAGGTTCTTATTCATTATGCAAACAACAACAGTCACAAGCACAGGTCCTGCGTACTGGATCACGGTAGCGGTAGCGGCGTTGGTATGGGCAATAGCAGTCATGTAAGAAAGCTGACAGAGCATCATACCGAACACACCGAAGCACAAAACGCGAACAAGCTCTCGCATGCTTTTGAGTACCGCTATGAGATTTTGTCTTTGCGATATGAGTGATATCATCAGCAGTATAACACCCGCCGAAAGCAGACGTACCGCTGTCAGCCAGGTTGGGTCGACACCTTTTTGCTGAGTCAGAAACTGCCCGAAGCACCCTGACCCTCCCCAGCATATTCCACCTAATACCGCACAAATATAGCCTCGCTTTCTTTGGCTCATGCCCGCACCACCTTTCAGCAAAACAAGGTTATTATAATACTGCCCCGACGCTTTGTCAAGCAAGGGTTTTTGCTTCAAGCACTAAAAAAGACAGGAGCAAGATTATTTTGCTCCCTTTTTCCATCGCCTGCCGATTTTTATTGACATACAAAAAAATACATGCTATACTATAATGTAATATTTTTGAAAAAATCAGGAGAATTGTCATGATCACCAAGATGAGAGGAACGATGGATATACTCCCCGAGGAGATTCCGGCGTTCCGCTATATAGAAGAAACCGCTCGCAAGGTAGCGGCAAAATATGGGTTTTGCGAAATACGCACGCCCACATTCGAAGCAACCGAGCTTTTCAGACGCGGAGTCGGGGAAACAAGCGACGTTGTTCAAAAGGAGATGTACACCTTCTCCGATCTTGACGGTCGCTCGCTCACGCTCCGTCCCGAGGGAACGGCGGGAGTCGCACGTGCGGTAATCGAGCACGGCAAATGCTCGGACGCAATGCCGCTCAAGCTCTTTTACCTGATCAACTGCTTCAGATATGAAGCTCCTCAGGCAGGACGCAGCCGTGAGTTCTTTCAGTTCGGCACGGAGATGTTCGGTGCTCCCTCGCCTGCCGCTGATGCTACGGTCATTGCACTCGCTCACGATACGCTGTGTGAGCTGGGTCTTAAGGGCATCAAGCTCCACATAAACTCCATCGGCTGTCCTGAGTGCAGAGCGAAATACCGCGAGGCTCTCATAGCTCACCTCGAAACAAAAAAGGACGGCCTGTGCGACACATGCAAGGGACGTCTGTACACAAACCCCATGCGTGTGCTCGACTGCAAGAGTCCTATATGCAAGGAGCTGTCAGCTGACGCTCCCAGAATACTCGACTACATCTGCGACGACTGTCGTGCTCACTTTGAGTCGCTGTGCAGGATGCTCGAATCTATGGGCATCAGCTACGAGATTGACACGGACATCGTCCGCGGTCTTGACTACTATACAAAGACGGTATTTGAGTTCATCTGTGACGATATCGGTGCTCAGTCCACGGTATGCGGAGGCGGAAGATACGACGGTCTGATAAAACAGCTGGGCGGTCCCGCTCTATGCGGAATCGGCTTTGGTATGGGTATCACCAGGCTTATCCTTGCTATGCAGGCACAGGGGATCCAGCCGCCGAAGGACGACACAATGAAGCTGTATATCGCTTCCCTGGGAGAGGCAGCACAGACCGTAGCTGTAGGAATAGTCAAGCGTCTGCGTGACAGAGGCATATATGCCGAATGCGACCTTGTGGGAAGAAGCCTGAAGGCACAGATGAAATACGCTGACAAAATGGGGGCACAATACACCCTGATCGTCGGAGACTCCGAAATCGAATCCGGCAAGGCACAGCTCAAGCACATGCAAGACAGCACTCAAAGAGAGGTAGCTCTCGGTGACATCGAGAGTGCACTCGGCATTTAACTGACATTTTCACTAAATAGCTTTCAGAGCCGCGTATCCCCGCGGCTCTGTTTTATAACAACGCTTTTTCAGGAGAAAGAACATGAAAAGAACATTGAAAATTCTGTCATTGGGTCTTGCAATTATCCTTTGCATCGGGCTTATTCCCGCTTCTTTGGCACAGGCAGACAGCTACTCCGCTGACAATTCGTCCGCTCCTGCCGTCTACGTCAAAGACGGAGGCACCGGTGACGGCTCAAGTGCCGCTCAGGCTCTGTCGGATCTCGCATGTGCATTCGACAAGCTCGCCGAGACCGGCGGCTACGTAATAATCTGCGGACGACTCACGGTGGCAACTTCAAACTACACCACCCCCGAAACCTCTCATCCTATCACGGTGACGTCATGCTTTGACGGAGCGGATCACCGCGAAACAGGTGCTGAGCTCGTTCTCGAGGTATCAAGCTTTTTCCACTCGTCAGATGTCAAGTACGAATATGTAAACATCGAGTTTTCAAAAGCTGTCAACATCTATATGCAATATAACGACCTGTACATAGGAAACGAGGTAAATACCTACAGAGCATCCTCCTCGGGAACATACAGATATCCCATTCTGGTAGGAGGAAAGGTCCCTGTCGCAGGCGATACTGTATCAGACGTATCGAGCAGCCGTGATACCTTAATGCGTATAGACTCCGGTACATGGGACACTGCTTTCTGCGGAAACTACAGATCCGGCTCATCCCGTGCAGTAGGCAACATTTCCGGCAGAAGTGCCCTGATCATCAACGGCGGTCACTTCAACAGAACCGCTGACATAAGCTTCCCTGTATCCGCATCGGGCATGAACTATTTCTCGGGGGATATATACCTCGAGATAAACGGCGGTACTTTTGACAACGCGGTATTTGCAGTCTTACGCACAGGAACTCTGCCCACGGACACATCGCTGATCGCAGAGAAAACAAACACCGCAGATGTCCTTGTGCGTATCACGGGCGGTATCTTCAACAATACAGTAGGTCTGACGCGTGCCTATGACACAAGTGCCGGCAACGATGCCTACACAAAAAACCACGTAGTAAACGGAGACACGACCTTTGTCATCACGGGCGGTACATTCAAGGAGGATTTTATCACCTACTGTGCCTGCGGAGATCTGCTCTTGAAATATGATCCAAACAAGCTGCAGGCAGATTTTCTCGATCTATGCGTCAACTTCCCGATCAAGAAAGTAATAAACTCAGACAGTGCTCCCGATACAGAGAGCGAGTATGTATCGGCACAGATAGACCAACAGATAGACAAATTTGCTCACGGTGCAGACCCGTATGTAATAAAAGACCCTAATGACGACTGCTATTATTACGTCTACTCCTCAGGCGGAGTCAAGATCACAAAATCGGGCAACATAGGTCTGTTCAAGCAAGGAAAAACCGCGGTCAATTCCGGAGGGGTCAATGCCTTTACAAAGATCTATAACGGAATAAAGATAGTAAACTCGTCCCATTACTCGGGAGATCAGCCATGTACGCAGTTCTGGGCTCCCGAGATACACTACATCCCACGTGAAGTCGCGGGGGATGACTACGGATGGTACTGCTATGTTGCCGCATCAGACTCCTCAAACACCGACGCGGCACACAGAATGTATGTATACAAATGCCCAAACCCCGACGATCCGATGTGTCAGGACTGGGAGCTGAAAGGCAAGATCACCGACAGCTCAAACTACTGGGCAATAGACGGCACGGTCATCACGTGGGGATCTCAGATGTACTTTGCCTGGTCGGGCAGAGAAAGCTCCGGACTGCAATCTCCAAAGCAAAACATCTATATAGCAAAAATGTCAAACCCCTGGACTCTCTCTGAAGATCGCACCCTGCTCTCATCTCCCTCGCTTTCATGGGAAAAGCATCAGACAAATCCCGCGGTCAATGAAGGTCCTCAGGCATTTGAATATAAGGGCAAGCTGTTTCTCACCTACTCTGCAAACGGCAGCTGGGCACAGAACTACTGCGTAGGTATTCTCACCTACAGCGGAACAGGCTCTCTCTCGGATGCATCAAACTGGACAAAGAGAACATCAGGGCCGTTTTTCAGCAAGAAGAGTTCAAATGCTCTCAGTCCTTACGGTACAGGGCACGGATCTATATTCAAGTCGCTCGACGACACGGTGTGGCTGGTATTTCACGCTAATCCCACCCTCGAGACAAGTACAGAAGCTACATGGTGGGCAAGACGTATGATATACGCACAGCCGCTGATCTTTACAAGCACCGGAGCTCCTATTGCCAATTATGCAAATTCCACCGCATCCAAAAACACCCTCACCGCACATAACGGTGAGTGCTGTAAAGAACACTTCTATAAAAACACGACATACCCGACAGACTCATGTCTCTACTGCAAAGCCGAAAAAGACACGGCTGTATGGGGAGATATAAACCTGGACAGATATACGACAAACGCAGACATATCCATGCTGCTTCGGTATCTGGCAGGTTACGGCACGCCGGATATATACTGCGACCTTGACAAAAACGGCTCGACAAACAACCGAGACGCGATACAGCTGATCTTGCACCTTGCGGGACAATGACAAGATAATACCGAAAAAACAACGGGGAGAACCTTTTGCAAAAGGTTCTCCCCGAAACCCCTATCCAAAAACCTTTGCTCCTCTTTACATAAGAGGAGTTTTTGTTTTGATCCCAAGCTTGTGCTACGCACTCGAAGCTAAGGATCAATGGAAATATGAGGTATTTACATTTGACGGTTATTTATATCTTTTCCATGTGGTCTACATTGAGCACGAATATTGTAGCTCCGCCGACCTTAATATCCTCCTGCAGGCTCATGTGATTCATGCCCCTGCCGAAGGTGGCATTTGAGGGACTTTTTTGCATTCTTGTATTGCAATGCTCCTTCAGTATATCTATTGCTTTTTGCGTTTCGGAGTCTTTCGTTCCTATGAGAAACGTGGTATTTCCTACCATAAGAAATCCGCCTGTGGTAGACAGCCTCGTAACCGAAAAGCCCGCTTCGGTAAGAGCAGAGGAGGCGTGGGCACTGTCGTCGTTGTTGACTATCGCAAATATCATTTTCATAATGCTACCTCTATTTTTATTTACAAATTTTTGTCGGTGTGATCTTACAGATAAGAGTCTATGAGCTGCTGCGAGTGTCTGTCAAGTTCCCTCAGATCCGGGATCTCATAGCGGTTGTCGTTTGTATCTCTGATAAGCACTCTTGTACCATGGATAAGCTTGAGGCTGTGCACGATACCTCTGATGCTTATGCTGACTTGCCCTCTATCGGTCTGTGCCGCTATAGTGATCATTCCGAACTTCTCTGTAAGAGAGTCTATTCGTGTGATCTTTGGAATAAAATAGTATTCTCCGAGGCACTTCTCTATCACGGCTCTGTCAGATGGAGGCAGGGTCGTCATATCTCTGATAATAGCCACTTCATTTCCGTCCGAGTCAAGAAGCGAGATATACTTGTCAACTCCCGACAGAGGAAATAGTCTGTGCGGCTCGAGAGACTCAAAGCGTCTGCCGTCAAACAGCTCCATATCGACTGTAGCTGTCCCGCATCCGGTGAAACGTGCCATGTCCGCATCTATATACGTTCTTGCCATTAGTCGAACCTCTCTTCCTTCTTTGTTTTGCTTATCTGCTCGGACATCGTCTGTATCTGAATGAGCTTGTAGTATTTTCCCTTTTTCTCCATCAGCTCCTCGGGCGTTCCCATCTCCAGTATCTCGCCCTTGTCTACGACGATTATTTTATTTGCCTTTCTCAGTGTGGAAAGTCTGTGTGCTATCATCAGCGTGGTCCTGCCGCTGATGAGCTTTTCTATAGCGTCCTGAATGAGGCTCTCCGTCTCGGAGTCCACTGAGGCTGTCGCCTCGTCAAAGAACAGTATGCTCGGGTTTTTCAATACAGCCCGTGCTATCGACAGTCGCTGTCTCTCTCCGCCGGAAAGTCCGGTTCCTCTCTCTCCGAGGACCGTATCATATCCGTCAGGCAGGCGTGCGATAAACTCATGGGCGTTTGCCACCTCTGCTGCGTGTATGACCTCTTCGACTTTTGCCGAGGGGTTTCCGTAGGCGATGTTTGAGAATATCGAATCATGGAACATCATAGGCTCCTGCTGAACGTATCCTATCTCGGATCGGTAGAACTGCATATCTATATCACGTATATTGATACCGTCTATCAATATCTCGCCCTCATAATGATCGTAATACCGCATCAGCAGATTGATCAATGTACTTTTGCCTGCTCCTGTCGTACCGACGATACCCACTATATCTCCCGGCTCTATTGTAAGATTGACATTTGACAGGGTCTTCTTCGATCGGTCAAAGGAGAAGTTCACTGCACGGAATTCTATCCTGCCGTACAGACGCTCCGGATGCTTTCCCGCAGCAAAATCCGTCTCAGGCTCGGCATCAATTATATCCAAGACACGCTCGGCGGAATTGAGTGCATGCTGATACGAGTCATTGAAATTTGCAAAAAAGTTCACCGGTCCGTAAAACATGGAGGTATAGGAAATAAACGACACAAGAAGTCCCGCAGAAACAAAGTCAGGCGAGTCTATGACGAGCTTTCCTCCTATTCCCCAAATAAGAAGCGATCCGCATGTAATAACAAAGTTGACTATATTCGGGAACAGTGTTGTTATCTTTGAAGCACTGATATCGGTCTTGAGCCATTCGTTGTTGTATTCGGTAAAGGTATCCGAGCTCTTTTTTTCATTTGTAAACGCCTTGATAACTCTCACGCCGGGTATGGTATCCGCGAGTATACTCGTAACCGCCGACCAGCGTCTCCAGATACGGCGGTAGAAGGGAGCTATCTTTTTTCCGAATACTCTTGAACCTACCACAACAAAAGGCACAGGCAACAGAGAAAGCAAGGTGAGCTGCCAGTTCATCGTGAACATGATGATCACAATACCTATAAGCAAAAACAGCTGTACCACGACCTCCTGTGTCACCCTGAGCATAAATGACTGAAGAGTAGAGGTGTCGCCGCTGACACGGGTGATGACAGAGCCTGTCGAGGTCTTGTCAAAGTATCGCATCGGCAGAGACTGGGCCTTTCTGTATACGTCATTTCTCAGGTCGGCTACTATCCTGTCTCCTGTTATCTTCAGGTAATAAGAACGCAAAGCTCCGACACCGTACTGCACAAGTCTGGTGGCAAACAGTATAAGCACGCACATCCCAAGAAGATCCACACGCCTCTCGGGCAGGACCTTGTCTACCAAGGTCTGCGTCATATAGGGAGGGATGAGCGACACGGCGGTCGTTACAACCGACAGCCCCATGCAGAAAAGCAGCATCCACTTGTACGGTAGGATGTACTTTCCGAGCTTCTTTATCATCTTGTTCTTTGACTGGCAGTTTATACACTCAGCCCCGGCACGGATAAGCGACCTTCCGCACTTAGGGCAGATGCAAAACTGCTTTTCAAAGCACGCCCACACCGCCTGCATCTCCGAGTCTGCGTCAGCTCCCTGTGCGACGTTCTCAATAAATGTAGCCGCCGCATCATACAGAGCCGCACACTTATAAGAAAAACGGATAAAGTCGAGTTTTGGTGCTTGGGTCTCATCAGCATCATCCGCACACACTTTCTCGGTAATAACAAGCATCGCATTGCCGTAATATCTCTTGACGCGGGCTTTTTTCACCTGCCGGATACCCAGGGTCTTTATCCCTCCGTCAAACTCCGCATCAAAAGCATAGATATTCTTGTCCGTCACCGCAAGCATGCTCCGGTCATATCTGCACTTGATGCTCAGATCTCCCACAATGACAAACAAGAGCCGCTCCCCCTGCGGGACCGTTGCCTCTACAAGCTCCAGGGCATTTTGGTCCAGTCGGCTGTTTGCTGCGTACCTGCACCCGCGAAAAGGCTCGTTTACCACAATGTTATCATCATGGTCTGAGTGTGTATTCTTACTTCGTACTTCATCCGTGTTATTCTGTTTTTTTGTGATTTTCATGTTTCCTCCGCAGAGCTTTTGCTCACTCTTTAAGATCGTTCACCCAAAGCCGCCGCCTCACACGCTCTGCACTGTCCGCAGAACCGACGGCTGTTTTTTGAAAATCATTGTCTTTTTCTGTTTCTGCGTTAGTCTACCATACCAAAAGATGAATTTCAATAGAAATAATGCCCAAAATAATTATTTTTTATTGTGAATTTTGATGGAGGAAAAAAGCTCCCGAACTTACTACGAAAGATATCACCTGCTCTCAGAAGATGAACTACATACGGCGGTCCGCAGCCGCTTTCATAAAAACATGCCCCGCCGGATCGGCGGGGCATGTGCTGTTTTTTTCGGGGTCAGGGCTTTGGGGTCGGTTTTTTTGCTTTTTTGTTTTTTCTGCATAGCTCTGCAAGCGGACATTCACCGCACTTCGGCGACTGAGATGAGCAATACTCACGCCCGAAATACACTATGCGATGGCAAAAATCCGTATGCATCTGCCGGGCGAGCAGCGGCGTAAACATCCTCTCTATCCTATGCGGATCCCGCTCGCTCTCGTCATAAAAGCCAAGTCTGCCGCATATACGGATAAAATGAGTATCCGTCACTATTCCTCCGAGCCCGAACACATCCCCTCTCAGAAGATTTGCTATCTTTCTGCCAACTCCCGGCAACGCCAGAAGCGACTCCATATCAGACGGAAGCTCTCCGGAGTATTTGTCAAGCAAGATCCTGAGGCTGTCTTTGATATTCTTTGCCTTCATTCTATACAGACCGCACGGCCGCACAAGCTCCTCCAGCTCCTCTATATCCGCGTCCGCCATGGCTTCGATAGTAGGGTATCTCTCAAAAAGTCCCCGCGAGACGGCATTTACCTTTTTGTCCGTGCACTGTGCTGAGAGCCTGGACATGACGAGCAGCCGCCACGGCTCGCCTCCCCACTCCAGGGCACACTCAGCCCGCGGATATACCCTCTCGAGTGCCTGTGCGACCTCGAGGGCGAGCTGCTTTTTTTCTCTTTGCGTCATGTACCGATCTCTGCCTCTCCCTGAAAGTACTTCTCCATAATGTCACTGACGACATAGGCGGTGTTGTTTCCTGATACTCCATGCTCGATAATTCCCGCCACCACGATCTCGGGCGGTCTTGACTCAGAGTAAGGTGCAAAGCTGACGAAAGTAGCGTTGTCTGACTTTCCTGCTCCTATCTGTGCCGTTCCGGTCTTTCCTGCCGCCTGTACTTCGGTCAGATCCGAAAACGCCTTGTCTGTGAGATACTGGTTCATGACCAGTCTCATACCGTACTTGATGGTTGAGACATGCTCGGGGGAATACTCTCTGCAGTTTTCCATTACCTTGTTCTGATAAGAATACAGCACCTCTCCCGATGCAAAATCACGCACCTCATGGAGCAGATGTGCCGAGTATCGGGTACCGCAGTTGATGACAGTAGACAAATAGCACGCCAGCTGCATTGGAGTAAACAGGTGATATGACTGTCCTATGGAGGCAGACAGCGTATCTCCCGGCATCCACAGACCTATGCCGCTCTGTTCCACATAATCGGGAGAAGCGAGGACTCCCGTGTCCTCGTCCAGCTCTATTCCCGTGCTCTGTCCAAGCCCTAGTGCCGCGGCATGTCCCTGCAGGGTTTCTATGCCCATTATTCTGCCTACCTCAAAGAAGAAGTAGTTGCATGAATGTTCTATCGCCTGTGCGACATTGATCTCTCCGTGAGTGCCGCCCTTCATATCGTATACCCAGCAATGAGGCTGATAATCGCTGTAATAAGCGTAAATTCCTCTGTCTCTGATAGTCGTATACTGAGTTATCTTTCCCTCTGTCAGGGCAGAAAGACCTGTGCACAGTTTGAAGGTGGAACCGGGTGCGTAAGAAGCCGAAAGCACACGGTTGAGCATTGGTGCACGCTCGTCCTCCGAGAGCTGTGCGTAATCCTCATCAAAGGTAGAAAGATCATAGCTCGGGTATGAGGCAAGAGCAAGGACTCCGTTTGTATTCGGGTCTATTGCAACTACCGCTCCTGCATCTGCGTCCGCTCCCGACATACTGCCGCCTGTCTTCTTGCCGTCCTCAGCGATCTTCTCTACTCTGTATGCAAGCGAGTCCTCTGCCGCCTTCTGCAGTTCTATATCTATAGTGAGGTAAACATCCTTTCCCGCTATCGGCTCGCGGCTGACATACTGCTCGAGGATGTTTCCGTCCATATCCTCAACTATAGTCAGCTGTCCGTCGGTTCCGTGAAGATACTCTTCAAAGGCACTCTCAACGCCGCCGGTGCCTACTACGGCATCCATGCTGTAGCCAAGCTCCTTGTACTTTTCTGCCTGCTCAGCGGGGATCTTTCCGGTTCTGCCGAGTATATGCGACAGATACCCCGGGTATGCATACACACGGCGGGAGCTGACCCGGGTACTTATCCCGCGGAGATTAAGCTCAAGCACCGAGCTGATGGCAGAAATGCTGGCGTTTTCGCACAAAACATAAGCAGACTCAGGACCGAACTGCTTGTACTCCATATCAAGACGCCTGGACAGCAGCGTATATACGTCCTCTTCGCTGTATAAAAACGTCCCATGAGAGTCGCAAAGCCCCCATCTGTTCATCAGATACCCGAGAAAATCCTCAGCGGAGGTGTCCTCGGCAAGCTCATAACGGACAAGCAGCTTTACCAATCTGAAATTGTCCTCTCCTTCCGGCAAAAAGCTGTCTCTGTATTCGATCTGACCTACGATCGACGAAAAAGGGAAATGTTCTGTCACCGTCAGGCTCTGCTCACCGTCGCTTTTCGATATCAGATCAATAGAGGTCAAGAGAAGGTGGTTGATCTCCTCTGAGGTCCAGGGCATATCCCCCCAATCAAGCACGATCGAGCGGGAGTAGTCATTTGTAACCAGGGCAACACCGTTTCTGTCGTATATCTCACCTCTGGCGGCGAGTATCGGCTCTGTACGTGTATAGGTCTTTTGCTCGGAGAGTCCTGCCTCCTCGGGTCCTTGCACTATCTGCAAGCTGACAAGGCGTGCACAGAACACCGAGCACACCACTATCAAAAAAGCTATTATGAACAGATATCTCAGCAGATTGACCTGCTTGTTTTGCTGCATAAGAACCTCCTCCGTGCCACATTGCACGGATAATTACTGCAATTTCCCCTCCTGGATACTGCCGCGGGAGTTTAGTCTGCGGTATATAAATCCGCAGATGAAGAATATTATCGGAGATGCCGCCACACTCGCAAGATATTCGGGCACCAGCACCTCTGTAAAAGCAAGACTCATAATATAGTCGGGATCCGAAAACTGTATATATATAAGCGAGATCGCCGATCTCACAAGCATAAACACACAAACATACAAAAGGTATGCACCGATATTTTTGCCGAGGATCTTTAAAAACAGCAGTGCACACACGCATCCGACAAGCATATAAAAAAGCGGCAACAACGACAGCCCCGTGCTTCCTACAGACTCAAGCACAAAGCCTGAGAGCATACCGAACACGCACGCCGCTCTCTCCCCTTCATAGTAGGCGAGTGCCACCGTCGCACACAGTATAAGGTCAGGCGATGCTCCCCTGTAGCCGAAAGACGGCAGGGCAGAGCTGACCGTGCAAACAAGCACCACACAAAAAAGCGAATACACCGCCGCTTTTATCACCGATGAAGGACGTACCGAACCGAGAGCTTCTCTGATATCAAGCACTCATCATCCCTCCTCTTCCTCCACCGAATAGCCGCACACTATCATCACGGCACTCACATCGTCAAATTTGACATAAGGCTCTACTACCGCGTGCAGGGTACGGTCATACTCGTCTCTGTATACATCGACTACCTCTCCGACACCCAGCCCCTCAGGGTAGGTAGAGCCGAGGCCGCTTGTAATTATTCTGTCGCCTACTTTAATATCAGCATCGGCTGAGCTGCAGCTGATGTCGCACTTCCCTGCAAAAGAAAGCTCATAGGTACCGCACAGCACCCCGACAGCTCCCGAACGCTCGCAATACACTCCTACGCTCGATCTGTCATCGGTGATGGCAACTGCCTTAGACCAAGTAAGTCCCGTCTCGATAATATACCCCACTACTCCGTCGGACGTGATGACAGGCATATTCTTCTCGATGCCCAGACTCGTGCCTCGGTCGAGGGTATAGACTGTACGGGTATTTGTCGTTTCCCTGCCTATCACCTTTGCATCAGAGAGGCGGTAGGTATGATTAATTCTTTTCAGCTCAAGATAGTCTCTGAGCCACTCGTTTTCCTTTTCATGCAAGGACGCCTCGTAGCTCTGCTCACGCAGAGACTCTAACTCTGCCCTCAGAGCAGCATTTTCCTCCTTCAGCTCTCCAAAGCGTGTAAAATACTCCCCAAATCCCCCAAGCGACTCACCTACATACGATGCCGCTCTCTGAAAGGGACTGATCAGAGTGACCACCGCAGCCCTGACATACCCGCCGTGCCCCATCAGAGAAAGGGTGGTCGGCAGTATACACAGCAACAGTGAGATTATCAGCGTCACTGCAAAAAATCTGCTCTTGAAAAAATTGTTCATTTCCTGTTTTCCTCACGTATAGGGTCAGGCGTGCCCTTTGGCATTCGCCTGCTTGTCACTTCGATCTGTAGACAAGCAGATTGAAGCGGTCGCCCTTTTCTATTATCATGCCGATGCCGTTGATAACGCTGTCAAGGGGTTTTGGCGAGACAAAGGTGTTGACTCCGGTAGCGGACGTGAGCAGTTTGTCTAGGCCTCGTATGCCTGCTCCTCCTCCTGTGAGTCTGATACCGCTGTCGTATATATCCGAGCTTAGCTCCGGAGGTGTCTTCTCAAGGGTATTTTTGACGCATTCTACTATCGCTATTATCTGCTCCTGCATCGCCTCCCTCAGCTCTGCACTGGATATTGACAGAGTTGCGGGAAGGCCGCTGATGAGGTTTCTTCCCCTTATCTCAAGAGAGCCGACATCGCAGGATACGTCAACAGAGCCTATCGACTTTTTGAGTGTTTCCGCAGTCATATTACCGATAAGCACGTTGTATTTTCTCTTCATGTAATTGACAATGGCATTGTCTATCGCATCTCCTCCCACACGCAGGGAGCTGGCAAGCACAAGCCCGCCCAGGCTCATTACCGCTACCTCTGTGGTACCGCCTCCGATATCTACTACCATCGTTCCTCTCGGTCCGCCGATCTTCAACCCCGCTCCTATCGCCGCCGCTATAGGCTCCTCGATAAGTGCCACGCTCTTTGCTCCTGCCTCGAGCACCGAGTCCTCAAATGCCCTCTTTTCAACTCCGGTAACGCCGTAGGGGACGCACACGACCACCTTGGGACGGTTCAAAAAGAGAGTTCCGCATGTCTTCAAAAAAAACTGGTGGAGCATATTGGCTGTTACCTCAAAGTCCGCAATAACTCCGTCCTTTAGCGGACGGTATGCCGTGATAACACCCGGGGTCTTTCCTATCATCATGCGGGCATTGTGTCCGACGGCGAGCACCCTGTTCTCCTGCTCATCGACAGCAACCACGCTCGGTTCTCTGAGCACTATTCCCTTGCCCTTGGCATAGACGAGGGTGTTTGCCGTTCCGAGATCAATTCCCAAATGCTTTTGTATAGTCATCATAATTATTTACCCTTTTGCCGTGTTGAGTACACACGGCCGATAATTTTATTTTATTTTATTTTTCAGAGCCTTCTGAAATGTACGCCGCAGCCAAACACCTCCGCTGCCCCCGTGCCTTCTCTGTAGGCTCTGAGCACTCTGCGTACCGTCTCTGCCGACTCGTCCGAGAATATAAAATGCATAGCGTATCTTCCGATTGTGCGAAGGCCTGCCATTACATCCGCTGTATATGTCGGGGCACTGTTGTATATCTCGCTGTGATGCCCCTCCACACTAAACACGGGAAAACGTGCTCCGGTGCGATCTTTGATGTACACAGCCTTTTTATTTTTGCACTGTTTACAGCCGCCCTCATCACGCACCGCACATCTGTGGCACAGCATAAGGGGTATTCGTCCGTAGACGATCACGCTCTTTGGCCGGTGTATATCACGCATACCGCCGCTCTTGAGCTCAGGCGAGAGAATGATCTCATCCGCTCCCAAACGTATAAGCTCATCTGCGGTATAGGGATTTGTACAGTTGAGGCGGAAGTCTGCTGTAACGGTATATCCTGCCTTCTTTGCCGCTATGATAGTGGAGATATTCGGGCAGAGTGCGTATTCAGCCCCGCACTCGCGTGCTTTCAAAAGCCTGTCCGTCATCCGCTCCCACTCTGTATCGTACACAAGCGGCGGCAGGATGATCCCGTTTGCCGCGGAACCTTCCGTATATTCCGACAGCGGCAAAAATATCCTCGGTATATCTCTGATACTCACACAGGACTCTCTGAGCTGTGCGGCACTGATGAAACGTGCCGAGCACGGATATGGCTCAGAGTCCTCGGAGGTCTGCTTTTTTAACAGATCATCAATACTGCACGCCACAACCGCCTCACGGCTGCATCTGCCGAGAGCTTCGACAGCTGAACGTCTGAGGGCGTTGAGCTCTGCCGCTCGGACAAACAGCCCTTCTCCGAGAGTGATATCCGCACCGCTGACCGTGTACGGAGTGGAGCCGAACTTTGTCAGAGAGCGGAGAACGCTGTCGCGGTCTATCGGTGCATTCTCAGCTACGGCGGGTATGCCCGCACTTACGCTCACGCTCCGCTGTGCGTCGCTGAGTCTGAGGGTCATTTCCGTATCTTTGATTATAGTGCATTCCATCTGCACAGGGATCTTTCTGCTGAGACCTGCAAACTTCTGCACCTCGGCACTTTGCTTTTTGTCGATATCTCTACGCACTCCGCACATTCCGTCAAGTCTGCCGGTATAGTAGCCGTCGGTAAAGCCGGAGCGTGAAAACAGCCCCGCCATCTCGCACAGCTCCCTGTCGGTGGCGTTTCGTCTCTCGTCTAAGAGCCGTCTGTAGGTACTGACTGTACCGTATACATACTCCGGGGTCTTCATCCTGCCCTCGATCTTCAGCGAATGCACTCCGATATTGCAGATCTCTTCTATATGAGATGCAAGGCAGTTGTCACGCAAAGACAGCATGGCTCTGCCGTTGTATTCAAGCCGACACGGCTGGGCACATTCGCCTCTGTTGCCGCTCCGCCCTCCGACAAGCGAGGAGAACAGACACTGGCCCGACGCCGACACACACAGAGCTCCGTGGACGAACATCTCTATCTCCGTATCCGTTTTTTCCACCACGGCTCTGATATTTTCGCGGGACAGCTCTCTTGCAACCACCACCCGCTCAAAGCCAAGCGACGACAGCTCTCTTACCCCTTGGCTGTTATGCACAGACATCTGGGTAGAAGCATGAAGCCGCACATCGGGTATATACCGACGCAGCAATGCAGCCGCACCCAGATCAGCCACGATAAATGCATCCGCACCGCACTCCCATAAATACCGTGCATATTCCAGCCACCCTGCCATCTCCCTCTCGTATACAAGGGTATTGAGTGTGACGTATGCCTTTGTTCCGTACGCACGGCAAAGTGCTATTGCCTCTCTGATCGCATCACGGTCAAAGTTCCGTGCAAATGCACGTGCATTATGCTCCCCTCCCATATATACGGCATCCGCACCCGCCTCTATCGCGGCAGCCAGAGCCTCGGGGGAGCCTGCAGGAGCAAGAAGCTCGGGGGTAAATATTCTGTTGTCACGGCTGCTGCACCCCATAATATTTACCTCACGCAAAAAACTACTTGAAATACGCAAACGTATATGATATAATACTGAAATGTATCTAAATATATTATATATAGCGATACTGACCGCAGTACATTTCTATTATACAATACTCCGAGCAATAAAGGAATACCTTTTTTAAAGAAAACTCAGAAATTTTACATTTAGACAGGGCACCGAAATGAAGACCACGATAAAACAAAACGTAAAAAGAATAGTTGTCAAGATCGGCTCATCAACTCTCACGCATGAAAACGGCAATCTCAACCTCCACCGTATAGAAATTCTCGCACGCACCCTCTCGGACATCAAAAACAGCGGCATCGAGGTAGTCCTTGTAAGCTCGGGTGCTGTCGCGGCGGGAATAGCACGCACCCATCTCAAACGCCGCCCTGAATCGGTAGAAGAGAAAATGGCTCTCGCGGCTGTAGGGCAAAGCGAGCTGATGAGGATATATGAGAGGTTCTTTTCTTCCTACGGACACACTGTGGGGCAGATACTGATGACAAAAGACGTCATAGACAATCCTGTTCGCCGTGAGGCGGCAGAGGGGACATTTTTGCGTTTGCTGGAAATGGGCATAATCCCGATAGTAAACGAAAACGACTCGGTCTCCTATGAGGAGATCAAGTTCGGAGGTAACGACACCCTGTCAGCCTACGTCTCTATGGTATGCCATGCACAGCTGCTGATCAACATGACCGATATTGACGGATACTATGACTGCGACCCGAGAAAAAATCCGGATGCCAGACTGGTCGAGCGTGTGGAAAAGATAGACAGCTCGGTATATGCGGCGGCAGGCGGTGCAGGCTCTGACAGAGGTACCGGAGGAATGTATTCAAAGATAAAGGCGGCAGACCTGGTAACAGGCGTCGGCATTCCCATGATGATAGTCAGGGGAACAGACCCGACAGTGCTCTACTCGGTACTTGAGGGGGATGCACGCGGAACATTCTTTGCCGCGGACGGATCGAAAAAGCAACAGTAAGCTTTCATGCCGAGGCAGATGAAAAAGCAACGGCAGCCTTCATGCCGCGGCGGCAGCATATCTCACAAAATGGATATATCAAGGAGATATAATATGAACGAAATATTTGACTACGTAAAACAGCTGTGCCAAAAAGCAAAAGCGGCAAGCGTATCTCTGTGTTCCATGTCAGGCTCTGAGCGTGATGCTCTGCTGACAAGGATCGCAGACAAGCTCGAGCAGGAGGCAGACAGGATAGAGAGGGCGAATGCCATCGACCTTGAAAACGCAAGGAAAAACGGAACAAAAACGGCAATGCTCGACAGACTGCACTTTGGCTCTGACCGTATACACTCCTGTGCCGAGGCTGTGCGTGATGTGGCAAGGCTGGAATCTCCTATAGGACGCGGAGAGCGTACCGTCAGACCGAACGGACTGGTAATAGAAAAGGTACGGGTCCCGCTCGGACTTGTAGGTATGATATACGAGGCAAGACCGAACGTAACGATAGACGCAGCAGCTCTCGCTCTCAAGACAGGCAACGCCTGTGTGCTGAGAGGAGGCAAGGAAGCGATAAACACAAACATTGCGACCGTCAGCATCATACGCGAGGCTCTGAGTGAGTTCAAAGCAGACTCAAATGCCGTTTCGCTCATAGAACGTACCGAGCGTGAGTCATCGACGGCTCTGATGAGCATGCGTGGGCTGGTGGACGTACTTATCCCAAGAGGCGGTGCGTCTCTGATACGTTCTGTAGCTGAGCATGCGACCGTACCGTGCATAGAGACGGGAGCAGGCAACTGCCATGTATTTGTCAACCGCGACGCGGATATAGATATGGCTGTCCGAGTAACAGTAAACGCAAAGACACACCGTCCGTCCGTATGCAATGCGGCGGAGTCTCTGGTCGTCCACTCTGACATAGCAGAGGAATTTCTGCCGAAGTTCTACGAGGCTGTCAGCGGATCGGTAGAGCTGAGAGGATGCCCGAGAACGGCAGCTATACTGCCTCGGATCAATGCGGCATCGGACGAAGATCACTACACCGAGTACAATGACTATATAATGTCGGTGATCATAGTTGACTCGATAGACGAGGCAATAACCCACATAAACGCCCACAGCACCCATCATTCCGAAGCCATCATAACAAAGAGTCTGGAGGACGCGGCTCTGTTCAAGGCTATGATAGACTCGGCATGCGTATATACAAACGCCTCTACCCGCTTTACCGATGGGGGTGAGTTCGGTCTCGGTGCTGAGATAGGCATATCAACGCAAAAGCTCCACGCGAGAGGTCCTATGGGGCTGGAAGCTCTGACGACCGAGAAGTACCTTATCAGCGGAAACGGACAGATAAGATAGAAAACGGACTGCCATAGACTGCGGCAACCGGCATTATGCCGCCGAAGGCGAAATGCCGACACGGAAAGGATATGATACTATGAAAGAAGTAATTCTGTGTAAATACGGAGAAATAGTCCTCAAGGGAGCAAACCGTTCCTACTTTGAGGGGATACTGACAAAGGAGCTCAAGAGAAGAGCGAAGAAATACGGCTCATTCAAGATAACACACATGCAGTCGACCGTCTACATTGAGCCGCTGGATGAATTCTGTGATTTTGAAGGGATGTACGAGGCTGTAGGGTGTGTATTCGGCATCGCCGCATACAACCGTGCCGCCGTATGCGAAAAAGATATAGATGACATCAAGGCAGCCGCACGCGAGTATATACCTCCGTTCTTTGCGGGCAAGAGCACATTCAAGGTCGAGGCGAAGCGTTCTGACAAGCGTTTCCCGCTCAAGTCCCCCGAGATCGCCGCAGAGATAGGCGGTGTGCTGCTCGAAGCTTGTCCCAAAATGAAGGTTGACGTCCGTTCTCCCGAGATCACGGTCAGAGTGGAGATACGCGAGCAATATGCCTATGTCCATGCCGCACAGCAAAAAGGGGCAGGCGGTATGCCTGTCGGCTCAAACGGCCGCGGGATGCTGTTGCTCTCCGGCGGTATCGACAGCCCTGTTGCCGCATATATGATGGCAAAACGCGGCGTTATCATAGAGGCTGTACATTTTGAGTCTTATCCGTACACAAGCGAACGTGCAAGGGAAAAGGTCCTGGAGCTGGCACGCATCGTCTCTCAGTACGCAGGAAAGATACACGTACACATAATCTCGCTCACCCATATTCAGGAAGAGCTCAAACGCACATGCGAGGAGGACTACTTTACTCTATTGCTGCGGCGTTACATGATGACGCTCGCAGACCGCTGTGCGGAGGAGTACGGTGCTCAGGCTTTGATCACAGGTGAGAGTGTGGGTCAGGTAGCAAGCCAGACCATGCATGCTCTCGCTGTCACGGACATCTGTGCACAGCGTCCTGTTTTCCGTCCGTGCATTGGCCTCGACAAAGAGGAGATAGTTGAGATCGCCCGACGCATCGGGACTTTTGAGACCTCTACTCTACCATACGAGGACTGCTGTACGGTATTCACCCCAAGACACCCCAGAACCAGACCTGAGCTCGAAAAGGTGCTCAGAGAAGAAAGCAAGCTTGACTTTGACTCTCTGTGCGATCAGGCATACAGCACAAAATACACCGTCACCGTAGAATGATCGCTCCGATAAATGTCGGATCGCTCCCTGATCATTTTTCATCCGAGTTTTTTTACTTCTTACCTCTTACCTATTACTTATTACTTCAAATTCCGAGGTCACTATGCCGATCAAGATACCCGGGGGACTCCCCGCAAAAGAAACGCTCGAGACAGAGCACATATTCGTAATGGACGAGGACAGAGCGTCCACGCAGGACATTCGTCCTCTGCGTATCGCCATCCTCAATCTCATGCCTACAAAAATCGCAACAGAGACTCAGCTGATCCGACTGCTCTCGAACTCTCCCCTGCAGATCGAGCTGACACTGCTGCACACAGTCTCGCACGAGTCAAAGAACACCTCAAACGAACACATGAAGGCTTTCTATAAGTCGTTTTTTGAAGTGGAAAGGCAAAAGTTCGACGGTCTGATCATCACGGGAGCACCGGTAGAGAAGATCGACTTTTGCGAGGTGGATTACTGGAACGAGCTGTGCCGCATCATGGACTGGTCAAAGACACACGTATATTCCACCTTCCACATCTGCTGGGCGAGCCAGGCGGGGCTGTACTTTCACTACGGTATAAACAAGTATCCTCTGGACAAAAAGCTCTCAGGGGTATTTGAGCATACCTCGATAAATCCACGCCATCCGCTGATGAGGGGCTTTGACGATATTTTTCTAGCTCCCCACTCACGCTACACCGGAGTAAAACCCGAGGAGATAGAACGTATAGGAGATCTGGATATCCTGGCTATGGGAAAACGCTCAGGCGTATATATAGCCGCATCCAAGGACTGCCGTATGTTCTTTGTCTCCGGGCACTCGGAGTATGAGCGTGACACCCTCAGGCTCGAATACGAAAGAGACGTCGCACGCGGCATCTGCCCCGACATACCTGAAAATTACTTCCCCGATAATGACCCGACAAAGCCTCCGCTCTTCACCAGGAGAGCTCATGCAAATCTGCTCTTCGGCAACTGGCTCAACTACTTTGTCTACCACCGTAGTCCATACGATATAGAAAGCATCGGCAAGTAATGTCGGCTGTTTTTGATCATTTGCACTTGATTTGTGTAAATTATGAGGTTATAATATAACCGTAGGCTCATACTGTACAAATATTCTATCCTGACGGAGATAATTATATGAAAAAGAACGGTTCTGTATCAATAGTAGTGCTCGCTTTGTGTATCGTAGCATTGTTCATTCCCACATATATCGCGATTGCGGCGTACATGTCAGGCCCTGCCGCTGAATATGAACAAAAGCAGAACGAGATCACCGACATATATATTACCGATATCGACGGCAAGGAGTATGCTTACTCAAAGAGCAACCGTCCCGAGATGCTCGGTATTTTCAACAACATATTCAAAAATGCAACTCCCGTGAGCATGCTCTCCGACAGCGTCAGAGCTACACCTGCCTATACTGTCAGGACAAGCTCCGCCGACGGTGACACAAGCTACCGCTTCTACTTCTCGGTCAAGGGTCCGTCATACTATGAGGACGGCGTAGGTGCGGCATACGGAATATCCGAGGACAGCTGCAGTGCGTTCTTTGGCACGGAATGTGCTCTTACGCTCTTTTACAACACTCATGCACCCGCTCTCAAGAACACCTTCGGTACTCAGATCATACCGCAGCAGATGTCATGGAGCTACCTCAATTATTCAGGTACGTACTCTCCTGTAGAAGTACAGACCTCGGCGTCCGAGCAGAGCTATGAGCTGGATGGGTCGTTCTCGCTGTCATTCGATGTTGCTCCCGACTATACAAAAGCGGTCGTATACAGCGGAAGCGACGTAATATACAACGGCACCCTCGACGGGATTGCGTCGTCTGTCACAGTCACCAAGAGCACCGTATACAAAATGGAGATAGAGGCAGAGTGGTATAAGGACAAGGAAAGAGACTACTGCGGAAACGCAAAGTACGTCTTCAGCACCGAGGTAACCGCTCAGGCACTCTTTTCTCTCGGAGCAAACAGCGTAGAGGCAGGTCAGGTAGCCGTCATCAATGCGGAAAATATCAAAGATCCCTCTCACATCTCGGTCACATTCACTCCCGCACTGAGATACAAGGCAAAGGACATAACACCGGTATTCTACGGTGCTGACGGCACATACTCGGCTCTGGTCGCAATTCCTGCGAGCTGCTTTGCCGATAACACTCAGCAGTCAAAGACAATGAAGTATCAGATAGACATCAAGTACGGCTCAAGCTCCTACACGCTCAACCTGGACGTTACAGACAGAACAAATACAAACTCCAAGAAGGGCGATGCCTCCGCAGAAGACATAAAGGCACTCAGAACAGACGCGGCTCTGCAGACCTTCTCTTCTCTGATATCCGAGAATGCATCAAAGACCGCCGCACAGAAGCTCTGGGATACTGAAAAGTTCTACAGCTACTACAACGCCGGATACAGATTCCCGTGGGCATTCGGAAGATACTGGGAGCTGGCTACCGGAGAGAAATATGCAAACGAGTTTGTCCAATATAAAATACCTGAAAACAAGAATGTCCTCGCGACAAACAGCGGAACAGTCCTCGCCGTAGGAGAAAACGATTATCTGGGCAAGTACATAGTAATAGACCACGGCATGGGACTGCAGACATGGTATCTGCATCTCGGCGAGATCAGCGTATCCGTCTCGGACTCTGTCAGCTACAAGCACGTCATAGGAAAAACAGGCCGCACGGGCTTTGTAGAGAACAGCGATGTCGGCTTTGCTATGATGTTCACGGTAAACGGCGTACCTGTATGCCCTTACGCTCAGTCGAGCGGAGAGGGGCTGGAGGAGACCGGACTGAACATTGCCGCATTCAAATGACACAGACTACCCTGAGAGAGCCGACTCAACCTCGGCTCTCTTTAGCTATATTATCGAGGTGAACAATGAAACTGTCACTTATCTGCCCCTGCTATAACGAAGGGGAAAATATTGAAGCTTTCTACAATACGTGTACTCAGGTTCTTGACGGCAAGGTGGGCGAATATGAATTTGTATTCATAAATGACGGCAGCCGCGACGACACATGGAAAAAGCTGTGTGCTATCTACGAAAACTCTGACAAAAATATGAAGCTGGTGAACTTTTCCCGCAATTTCGGCAAAGAGGCGGCTATGTATGCCGGTCTGTGCCGTGCCGAGGGCGAGTACACCGTACTTATCGACACGGATCTTCAGCAAAGACCGGAGACCGTAGTGGAAATGGTGAATTTCCTCGACTGCAACCCCGACTACGATGTCGTGGCTGCTTTCCAACAAAGACGCTCAGAGTCCAAATTCATCTCAGCATGCAAGGCTGCCTTCTACAAGCTGATAAACAAGCTCTGCGACATCAACTTCCGAGAAGGGGCAAGTGACTTTCGCACCTTCAGACGCGGAGTCGTGGATGCAATACTCTCGATAGGAGAATGCCATCGCTTCACTAAAGGGATCTTCTCATGGGTCGGATTTAACACCTATTACATCCCCTACAAAGCAAGCGAGCGTCACGCCGGAAAGAGCACGTGGTCTTTTTCAAAGCTGATGAAGTACGCGATCAGCGGAATAGTGTCCTTTTCCACCTTTCCTCTCAAGCTCGCATCATTTGTCGGATGCACAATGGCTGTTATGTCACTTCTCTACATGGTGTTTGTCGTCATACAAAAACTGGTATGGGGAATAGCCGTAGAGGGATACGCCACCATCATAGTGCTGACACTGCTCATCGGCGGAATACAGCTGCTGTGTCTGGGCATTCTCGGTGAATACATCTCCAGAATCTACATCCAGGGAAAGCACCGTCCCATCTGCGTGATCAAAGACTACAAAAACAACCGCACAGAGAAAAAGCAGTAAACTCTCTGCCCAAACGTATCACAAACCTCCCTGACGAAAGGAAGAATACAATTGTCTGAACAGAAAAAGACCTCATCTGCAAAAAGTACCGGCGGCAAAACTGCCGCGGCAAAGTCCAAAAATACCGCAAACACTAAGAATACCGCTAAAAAGAATACTTCTGCAAAAAGCACCCAAAAATACAGGGAGGAGGCGGCTCCCATGCCTTCCTCCCCGAAAAAAGAGCGTAACCCCGACTCTCTTTTGCACCAGTTTATCCCTTGCATACTTGTTGTATCGGCGATAGTGCTGTGTGTGTTTTTAGCCGTTCCGTCGAATGAGGCGGCGGGAGCTGTGGGGGGATTTATACGGATGTGCTCGTATGGGCTCTTCGGCTGGGGAGCGTGGCTGTTGCCGCTGTTTATGTGTATATGTGCATTCATGTGGAAAAGAACGGTCAGCGAAGGAAGCATCCGCTCTCTCTTTGGCTTTTCTCTCGGGTCTGTGATCATACTGTCGGCTCTGCTGCACGCGATCGTGACAGGTGATTCAGAGCTTGTATTCAATCCCATCACGCTCTTTTCCGGAATAGACGGCAAGGTATGCGTCGGCGGAGCTATCGGGGGATTTATATCCAATATCCTCATCCGCTCGATACAGAAGATAGCCACATTCATTTTGCTGATCTGCGGTGCTCTGATACTGATAATGTTCACCCTCAGACTCACTCCCCGCACGATACTGCTCTACATCCGCTACAAGAGGACTGTTGCACTCGAACGTGCAAGAGAACGAAACGAACAGCTCGAGCAGGAGTATGAAAAACGTGCCGAGGAATATGAGCTTCGCAGAGCTGAGGCGGCACACACCCACACACCCGAGAAAGATCTCACAAAAAGCCCGAGAAAAGCAAAGAAGAACATCCTTCTCTCGGATGACGATCTGCCTGAGGGCAAGGAAGCACTCGAGCCGAATCTCGACGATACTGACGAGCAGCAGCTCGGCGGCGGCATAGAGATAAACATGTTCGCCGATGCAAAAAAAGAGAACTCCGGCTCTGACGTGTCCTCTACCCTCGATCCGATAACAGAGGACAAGGCAGACCACTCACCGATAGACGATATTGACCTCAGGCAGGTGCTCATTCCGCCCGAGCAGGCTGACATACTGCCCGAGCCTACGGTAGATGACGCAAACATCGACGCAGATCTGCCGTCCGAGAGACATCAGCCGCAGACCGCAGAGGATGACGGTCTGCCTCCGTTTGATACCGAAGAAGACCCGCAGGGCGTTACTCTCGAGCCTCAGCCTCTGGAGGCTACCTCAGAGCAGATCGGCTCTGACACTCCGTCCGAGCAGGAGGCAAAGCCCGAAAAAACAGAGAAAAAGAAGATCTACCGTTTTCCTCCCTTGTCTATTCTGGCAAAGGCGGCTCCGACAAACGAGGCAGGAGCCCAGGAGGAGCTTGCTCAGAACGCTCGAAAGCTCGTAGACACACTGATGTCGTTCAAAGTAAAGACAAAGATCCTGAGCGTCTCACGCGGACCTACGATCACGAGATATGAGCTCTCTCCGGAGGCGGGAACCCGTGTACGTTCGATCGCCAATCTCGTAGATGACATCGCACTCAATCTGGCTACAAGCGGTGTCAGAATAGAAGCTCCGATCCCCGGCAAGAGTGCTGTCGGAATAGAAGTCCCGAACAAGACCGTAAGCACGGTCAGACTGCGGGAGCTTATTGACTCTGCCGCATTCAGAAACGCAGAAAGCAAAATAAACGTAGCTCTCGGTGTGGATGTTGCCGGAACTCCCGTGTACTGTAACATAGCAAAAATGCCCCACATGCTCATCGCCGGTGCTACCGGTATGGGTAAGTCGGTATGCATAAACTCGATCATCTCCTCCATTCTCTACAAGGCAAACCCGGAGGAAGTAAAGCTGATACTGGTAGACCCGAAAAAGGTAGAGTTTAATATCTACAACGGCCTTCCGCATCTGCTTGTCCCGGTAGTGAGCGATCCGCAGAAGGCGGCAGGCTCGCTTAACTGGGCGGTAGGTGAGATGGAGAGACGCTTCACTCTCATAGACGAGGTGGGCGTGCGTGACATCGGAGGCTACAACGAAGTAGCAAAAGGCGACCCTGACCGCGAGCCGATGCCCTACGTCGTGATAATAATCGACGAGCTGGCTGACCTCATGATGACTGCTCCCGATGCTGTCGAAACTTCGATATGCCGTCTCGCCCAGAAGGCGAGAGCCGCGGGCATGCATCTGGTCATAGGAACACAGCGGCCATCTGTCGATGTCATCACCGGACTTATCAAAGCAAACATCCCCTCGAGAATCGCATTCACCGTTGCATCCCAGGTAGACTCAAAGACGATCATTGACATAGGCGGAGCTGAGAAGCTGATAGGACGCGGTGACATGCTGTATGCTCCTGTCGGATTCATGAAGCCTCTGCGTGTTCAGGGTGCGTTTGTCTCTGACGAAGAAGTACGTGCGATCACGGACTTTATCCGTTCTGAGGGTGGATTTATCGAATATGACCCCGAGATCATAAGCTCGATCGAGCGTGAAGCTGAACGCTGCACGCAAAAGGGCAAGGGAGGCTCGGCGGACTTTGACGAAGATGAGCTGAAAGAAAACGTCGATCCCAAGTTCCGCGAGGCACTCGAGGTAGCGGTAAACTCAGGCAAGATATCCACGTCCCTTCTCCAAAGGCACCTGTCCATCGGCTACGGCCGTGCGGCGAAGATCATCGACCGCATGCAGGCACTGGGATACGTTTCTCCCCCTGACGGACAAAAGCCCAGAGACGTACTGATCACAAAGCAGATGTACATGGAGATGGTAGTAAACGGAGAAGAAGTATAAAGGTAAGAAGGAAGAGGTAAGAGGGAAGAAGCAAGGAGGATTTCCTCATCCACCGCAAGCAGTCTCCCTTCCCCTGCTTGGGGAAGGCTAAGCTACGCACAATCCGACGTATTGTGCAAAAGATACAAGCAAAGAGCGATGACGAAATTATACAAGCAATTCACTCGCGACGTAGATTTTTCGTCAGACGAAGAATGGAGCACGAGGAAGAGGGCACGTACCTGTGTACGTAACCGAGTCCGAGTCGCGATCATTCTGACGTAAGTGCTCGAGGTTCTGCAAAAGCATCCATGCTTTTGTAGGTTCTCGGCTGGATACATCGTAGCGAGCAGGCTCGCGTAGATGTATCAGAGCGGTGACGAAAAATATACAAGCGAGGAACATATGAACATAAAAAAAGATACTATATCCACCCTCTGCCCGGTATCACGCCGATGCGGGGGGTGCAGACACAAAAACACTGTATATGCATCCACCCTCCGAGCAAAGCAATCCACCCTTGTACGGTTGCTTTCCCGCTTCGGTCATGTCGAAAAGATCATCGGAGCATCAGAGCCGCTTGCCTACCGAAACAAGGTACAGGCGATGTTCGGTATGTCCGGAGGAAAAGTAAGCTCCGGTGTTTATCAGGCGTCCGAGAAAAAGCTAATACCAGCAGACAGATGTCTGCTGGCTGATGAGCGTGCAGACCGCATTATACTCACCGTCCGCAAGCTATGTTCACGCTTTAAGCTGATACCGTACGATCTCAGAAGCGGACGCGGGTATCTGCGTCATGTTCTTGTCAGGGTAGCCAAAGCTACAGGGGAGATCATGGTGGTGCTGGTAACGGCAGAGGGGGAGTTTCGCTCGGCTCGCTCATTTACAAATGAGCTGTTACGCATTCACCCCGAGATCAGTACCGTTGTACATAACATAAACAACACAAAAACGCCGATGCTCTTAGGTAAAAGCTCTGAGCTGCTATACGGCGAGGGATATATCACGGACAGGCTGTGCGGACTTGAATTTTGCATCAGTGCCCGTTCCTTCTATCAGGTCAATCCCGCACAGACCGAGCTTCTCTACAAAAAAGCTCTGGAGTTTGCACAGCTCACAGGCACCGAACGCGTGATAGATGCGTATTGCGGAACAGGAACCATAGGACTGTGTGCCGCATCGGGTGCAAAAGAGATCATCGGTGTAGAGCTGAATGCCGACGCCGTGCGTGACGCCGAGGAAAACGCAAAACGAAACGGCATCGAAAATGCCCGGTTCGTCTGTGCGGATGCAGGGGAATTTATGTCAGAGATGGCTACTCGTGGCGAGAGTGCCGATGTTGTCTTCACAGACCCGCCCAGAGCCGGATGCTCGAGGGAATTTCTTCGGTCTTTGGTATCGCTGTCTCCCAAACGTATCGTCTATGTCTCCTGCAACCCCGAGACACTCTCACGCGATCTCGGAATGCTCACAAAAAGCGGCTACTCGGTGGATAGAATACAGGGCGTGGATATGTTCCCTTTTACTGAACATGTGGAGACAGTCTGTTTGCTGGAGCGAAAAGGGCGGTAAATCAAGGGATTTCGGCACTTTGAGGATGGAATGGATGTGTGTTTTCGAGAGTGATGAGATGGTATGCGGGAATTGATTTTAATGTATCGTGAAATTGGAGAATACATTAGCAAGCAATCCGAAAATGCTGAATATGGGGATGCTTTTGTGCAGAGACTTGCTGATTTTTTTGCAGAAAATTACCCTGATTTAAAAGGATTTAATCGCCGCGGACTTTACAGAATGAAACAATTCTATGAATTATAAAAGGATAATAAGAAAGTGCCTGACGGCACTCTGCTACGCTCATAATCGTTTCATTCAAAGTCACAGCCCCGCTGTCATTCTTGAACGAAACGAAGTGTAGTGAAGAATCTGAGCGGGAAGAAACAGTAACGTTTCAAACTACTCGC
>JAZNOK010000063.1:0-4740 GCA_045580775.1 Eubacteriales bacterium | reverse complement strand
ATAATCTGTGCTTGGCTGGATACATCGCAGAGAATTTCAAACGTTGTCATGATGGGAATAGGTGAGCCTCTGGACAATTATGACAACGTCATACGTTTCCTTCATCTTGTAAATGACGAGCGGGGCCTGAACATCGGACTGCGGCATATATCTCTGTCAACATGCGGCGTCGTTGACGGAATTTACAAGCTATCAGAAGAAAAACTCCCGGTCACATTATCTGTATCTTTGCACGCTTCAAACGACAAAAAACGCTCAGAGCTCATGCCCATAAACAGAAAATACGGCATAGATGAGCTAATGCGAGCATGTACTCATTACTTCAAGGTCAGCGGAAGACGTATCAGCTTTGAATACACTCTGATAGCAGGAGAAAACGACAACCGACAGACGGCACTTGAGCTGTGCTCCCTTATGAAGAAATATTTCCGTGATACGGGAGAGCCCGTGCACGTTAATCTGATACTTGTAAATCCCGTAGCCGAGAGAAGCTACACCAGACCCGCCGCAGAGCGGGCTGAGCAGTTCAGAGCAACTCTGGAGCAACAAGGGATAAATGCAACTATAAGACGCAGACTCGGCACAGATATTGATGCCGCCTGCGGACAGCTGCGACGCTCACATAAGATCGAGGTGTAGAAAATGGATCATTTCGGAAATTCAGACATAGGACAAAAACGAAAGAACAATCAAGACAGCTTCTGTATTTGTAAGATCAGCGACAGAGCACTGTTGTGTGCTGTCTTTGACGGGATGGGAGGGCATGCCGGAGGAGAAACTGCGAGCAGGATAGCATCCGAGCAGTTTGGCTGTGTTGTCAGCGATACTCTGCGTGCAAAGCTCGATGCAGATACGGGGCTTGTGAATGTAACAAAAACGCAGGTACTCAACATCATGCAAAAAGCTGTTGATATAGCCAACACCGCAGTATTTGAAGCTGCCAAAGAAAACGAAGAACTCTCAGGTATGGGAACTACCCTTGCAGCAGTCCTGATCAACGGATCTGTAGGCTATGCAGTAAACGTAGGCGACAGCCGCATCTACCGTGTCAAGGGAGGCGAGATATCGCAGATATCCCGCGATCACTCCTACGTGCAATATCTTATCGACCTTGGGGAGATCACCGAGGAGGAAGCAAAGACCAACCTCAACAAATCTATCATCACCCGTGCTGTCGGAACCGAGATGACGGTAGAAGCTGATACTTATAGCTTTGACTGTGAGGGTTCGAGCATACTTGTCTGCTCAGACGGACTCACAAACCACATAGAAAACGGCCGTCTTGCAGAGCTTATATCCGAGAGCAAATGTGCTCAAGATGCCGTTTTGAAGCTCATCGACACCGCAAACGACCTCGGAGGCACCGACAACATTACCGCAGTAGTGGTCATGACCGATAACGAACAAAAAACTGAGCTTGAGCCATAATCGGAGGAAAATATGGAAACCTACACTAAATATATAGGAAAAATATTCGACCAAAGATACAGAATAGAAAAGGTCATAGGACTCGGCGGAATGGCTGTTGTTTTCATGGCGACAGACCTTTCATACGGAAGAAAGGTAGCCGTAAAAATGCTACGTGAGGATATGGCTCTGGATATCACAAACGTAAAGCGTTTTGAAAACGAGTCAAAAGCGGTCGTGCTTCTGGAGCATGACAATATAGTAAAGATATATGACGTCAACGTAGAAGGAGAGCTCAAGTACTTTGTAATGGAGTACCTTGAGGGTATCACACTCAAGGATTATATCAAGAAAAAGGGCAAGCTCGACTCGGATGAGGTCATCAGCTGTGCCGAGCAGATACTCAGAGCACTCGAGCATGCACACTCAAAGGGAGTAATCCACCGAGACATAAAGCCGCAGAATGTAATGCTGCTCAAAAACGGTCAGATAAAGGTCACTGACTTTGGAATAGCAAAGCTCCCGAGTGCCGAGACCGTCACAATGGAAGACAAGGCGATAGGCACTGTCTACTATATAAGCCCGGAGCAGGCCAGCGGAAAAAAGGTGGACAGCCGTACAGACATTTATTCTCTGGGAGCTCTGCTGTATGAGATCACCACAGGTACACTTCCCTTCGACGGTGATAACTCTGTCAGCATAGCACTCAAACACATAAAAGAAGACCCCATAGCTCCACGAGAGCTTGACAAGCGAATTCCGGAAGGACTCGATCAGCTCATAGTCAAGGCAATGAAACGGCCGCTTGATGAAAGATTTCAGACGGCGAGCGAAATGCTGTCTCTGACAATGAAGCTCAAGAGAAACCCACAGTCCAATCTCCGACTCAAAAAGAAGGTAAATCACACAAGCACAAAGGAACGCGGCGGAACATCAATGTTTCCCATCATACTCGGAGCTTCATGTGCGTTTGTAGTAGCTTTGGCTGTATCGCTGTTTCATTTGATCAACGTATTTTTGGTAGCACCGTCAAATAACGAAGATGAGTTCAAGGTATCAAACTACGTTTCAATGTTCTACAGTGAAACACTCCAAGCTGAGCTGTCCGAGCTATTCACCAAAGTAAACGTAGAATATGAATACTCGGATGTATATGAGAGCGGCTTCATACTTGAGCAATCGGTAGCACCTGATCTAATCAGAAAGCTAAAAGGCTCGGATATCACTCTCACGGTATCTATCGGACGGGAACAGATGAAGATGCCTGATCTTCGTTACTACAGTCTCAACGAGGCTATCAGTACGATCAACAACCTGAACTTCGATCTCAAAATAGCCCAGGTCAAGCGTGAGGATGATGCCATTGAGGCAGGTTATCTGATCACCACCGACCCTGCGGCAAATGCGATCATCAGCAAGGGAGACACCGTCACTCTCGTTGTTTCAACAGGAGAAGTCATAGAATACGTGCAGGTGCCAAACCTAGTATATGACACGCAAAAGAAAAACCGTACAGAGGATCAGGCATATAAGCTTCTTGAAGACGCGGGACTGAAGGTAGGAAAGGTCACTCGTATCCAATCGGTAGATCATCCCGAAGGAACAGTGCTCGACCAGTCTATTCCCGTAGGCGAGAGGGTCCCCGCCGGCGTTACCTCAATAGACCTCGTGGTCAGCGGCGGACTCGGCGGAGAAATAACCGGCGGATATATGTATATGATAGACGTCAAAGCAACAGCACTCGATGCTGCAATCACAAAGCTGAAAAGCTTCAATTTCGACCTTATTATCCGTACTGAGTATGTTGCAAGCAACGAATACCCTGTCGGCATTGTAGTATCTGCTGACCCTGAACAGGGCACAAGACTCAGCCGCGGAGCTGAGGTCACTCTCTATGTAAGCTCCGGAGCCGCGTCACTTGTCAAGGTTCCTGACATTCGCGGTATGTCGATAGACGAAGCAAGGAAGGCTATCACAGATGCAAAGCTGAAAGTCGGCAGTATAGCATATCAGTATTCAAGCACCATCCCCAAAGACAAGGTATCATCGCAGAGCTTTGAGGCTAACAGCGAGATAGCCGAGGGAACAGCAGTAAACATATTTATCAGCCGCGGACCTCAGTCTGCACAGACTGAGGCTGTCACCGGTACATCATCCCCCACCACACAAGCTCCCGACACAACAGCTCAAAGTCCGTCTGTCACCGCATCAGCGGATACAAACTGACGGTATAGCTGAGAAGAGCCGAAGGTATTACATGACCGAAAAAACAACACAGACCATCAAAGGTAGGATAATCAAGGGGCTCGGAGGCCTCTATGACATACTGACCGAATCCGGAGAGGTACTCTCTTGCCGTGCAAGGGGCGTATTCAGGCACAAAGACATGACCCCCACCGTCGGAGATATTGTAAACATACGCTCCGACGGTGATGGAATGTTCATCGAAAGTATCGAACAGAGAAAAAACTTTCTTATTCGTCCGCCTCTTTCAAATGTAGATGTAATGTTCATCACCTTTGCCGCAACAAAGCCTGAACCTTCTCTGCTCAACATTGACAAAATGTGTGCAATATGCGAGCACAACGGCATCACACCTATTATAGTGGTTACAAAAAACGATATAGATAAAGCAAAGGCAGACGAGTACGCAAATATCTACAAAAAAGCAGGATATGCCGCATTCTCTATAAGCTCTCTCAACGGCGAAGGGACACAAGAGTTTGTGATGTATGCATCAAAAGAGCTCCAAGGCAAGTGTGCCGCATTCGCGGGTGCATCAGGAGTCGGAAAGTCCACCTGTATCAATCTTCTTTTTCCCGGTCTTGAGCTGAAGACCAGCGACATCAGCCGAAAGATAGAGAGAGGAAAGCATACCACGCGTCATGTTGAGCTTTACCCCGTACAGATCAACGGCTCAACCGCACTTTTAGCTGATACACCAGGGTTTGGACTGATTGATTTTGTTCACTTCGATTTTTTCAAGCTGGAAAATCTCGCGGCGTGCTTTTGTGAATTTTACGACCACATAGGAGAGTGTAAGTACACAAAATGCACCCACAAAAAAGAGGACGGATGCAAAATAGTAGAAGCAGTCGAACGCGGAGAGATTTCCGCATCACGGCATGAAAGCTACTGTGCGATCTATGACGAATTTAAAAACAAAAAGTACAAGTAACCCAATAATCCAAGTCTTTTCTATGAAAATACAATAATACAAAGAAAACAGGTAAAGCAGATTCCGATACTCTGCTTTACCTGTTTTTTATGCATAAAAGATCATCATTCTTATCAATATGACACAGACACCTGCGATACCGCAGGTGTCTGATG
>JAZNOK010000062.1:0-2789 GCA_045580775.1 Eubacteriales bacterium | reverse complement strand
AAGTGCTTGGATTTTGCACCCCAGTAACCCTTTGCCGCTTTAAGTACTCTATTTCTTCTCTTACGCGTCATCATCGCGCCCTTAACTCTTGCCATTGTTCAATTCCTCCGTTTTCTGTTGTTTGTCAAAAAGACGCTTATTTCTGAATAAGAGCCTTAACTGTAGGTGCCATTGATGTGCTCAGGTAGCTAGCCTTACGCATATTTCTCTTACGCTTCTGGGTCTTTATACCGAGCTTATGACGGTGCTGTGAGGGTGCGTGCTTAACCTTGCCGCTGCCTGTAACGGAAAATCTCTTTGCAGAGGCCTTGTGTGTCTTGATCTTTGCCATTGTTTTATTCTCCTTGTTTGTAAATTTCTTTTCGGCGGTAATTATTCCTTATCCGCGTCAGAAGTGTTATTTTTGTTTGCTGCCTTTTTGTCGGCCTTCAAGGGGGATATGACCACGGACATAAATCTGCCTTCCATAACAGGCTTCTTATCCGTTGCTCCATACTCCTCGCATGCCGAGATAAACTTGTCAAGCATGTCACGTCCGATATCAAGATGCGTCATCTCACGCCCCTTGAACACTACGATGGCCTTGACCTTATCTCCGCCCTCGAGAAATTTTCTAGCCTGATTGACACGTGTGTTAAAGTCATGAGTGTCGATCCTGCACGAAAGCTTTACTTCCTTGACCTTTACTATCTGCTGCTTCTTGCGGGCTTCCTTTTCCTTCTTGTCTCTGTCAAAACGATATTTTCCGTAATCCATAGCCCTGCATACAGGAGGCTGTGCATTAGGAGCCATGAGAACAAGGTCAACGCCCTTATCGTATGCGTAATTCTTCGCATCCTCCAGACTCATTATACCTAGCTGTTCTCCCTCAGATCCTATCATGCGGACCTGACTCGCTCTGATTTCGTCATTGATAAGCAATTCCTTCGAGCTGATAAAAAAGCACCTCCAAAAAAATAATGTGCGAAAGAATACTCCCCGCACATCGACACATAACACGCCTAAGCATGTCAAGTTATTTACCAAGCTCGCAGTGCGGCATGGTGAGAACGGGTAGTTCTTCTTTGTTTTACCCTGGAAGTATACCACATGATGTGACGTTTGTCAATACTTTTTTTGCATAATTTTTTTATAACTTTGTTTTCGTCAGTTAACACAATTTTTTGCAAAAAATATCGTAGAAAATGCGAATTTACAAATCACGACACTATCTGCTATAATGATCGCACGGTAGAACATACCGTTTGCAAAGAATAGCACAGATACCCCTCACGCTCGGTTCAATCTCATGAAAAGCGAAGACGTGTCGGCATACGCTGTGCTTTTTTGTTTTGTAATAATTGTTTTTTGAATGGGTATTCGTCATTATTCCTCCCGGATATTTCAAGATCCGTATTGGAGACAAAAGGGTGCGACAGTCAAAACAATCAAGCGGGCACATCGCCCTTTTTTTGTATTATCGGCACATTTATATAATGAAGAAAATTTTATATTTGTTCACAAAAACTATGGAATTTTTTAATAGTGTATGATATAATGTATAAGATTATATAATTTTTTCTCGGCACAGCGGGACTTCCCGCCTGAAAGGACTAATATACAATGGTTAAATATATTGAAAAAGCACAGAGCATGACTCTACCGACAATTGCATTACGCGGGATCGTTGCATTCCCGTCCGTTCCGATAAGTATAGAACTGATAAGGGAAAAATCCATAGCGGCTCTCAATGCCGCACAAAAAAGCAACGGAATCATATTTCTGTGCACTCAGTCAGACATCTCCGCAGAAGATCCGACCCAGCAACAGCTGTACAATGTCGGATGTGTCGCAAAAATCAGACAATCTATCAAAACAAAGGGAGGCGGAGTCCGTATAGTCGTAGCCGGCACCGCCAGAGCAACGCTGTGTTCATGTACGCAGACAGAGCCGTACCTTGTCTGTGATGTAATCACAAAGGCAATGGATATAGATGGGGACTTCGGGCTCAAGGCGGAAGCTCTGATCATGGAGGCACGCGACACTTTTGATGAATTTTCCGAACTCTTGCCCTCTGTATCCGACGAGGTAAAAACCGCCGTTCATTCTCTGCCTGACCCCGGCATGCTCGCGGATTTTATCGCGTCTAATGTTCTTGTAAAATTCGAAGACAAGCAAAAGGTGCTGGCAAAGTTCGATCCCATCGAGCGTTTGGAGCTCACGTGCATTCTTATGCAAAGCGAGCAGGAGCTGCTTTCTTTTGAACTTGACATTCATAAAAGGGTCAGAGCAAAACTCGACCGTAACCAACGTGACTATTACCTTCGTGAGCAAATGAGAATAATCCAGTCTGAGCTTGGCGAAGATGGAGACATGAGTGATTCGGAAGAGTACCTGACAAAGATAGAAAGTGCAAAATTACCTAAAGAGGTGGAAGAAAAGCTCCGCCGCGAAGCTCTCAAACTTGACAGAATGCAATTCGGTTCTGCCGAGTCCAGCGTGATAAGAAACTATCTCGATGTTTGTCTGGAGCTTCCATGGGGCAAAAAAAGTCCGGACAGAACAGATGTAGAAGCAGCAAAAAAGATACTCGAGCGTGATCACGACGGACTTGAAAAAGTCAAAGAAAGGATCCTTGAATATATAGCCGTAAAGAAGCTGAACCCCGATGCAAAGAATCAGATCCTTTGCCTTGTCGGCCCTCCGGGAGTGGGAAAGACGTCGATAGCATCGTCGGTTGCTTCATCTCTGAAGCGAAAATTCGTGAGGGTATCGCTCGGAGGTGTCCGCGACGAGGCGGACATCAGAGG
>JAZNOK010000061.1:0-5023 GCA_045580775.1 Eubacteriales bacterium | reverse complement strand
GACGGCGATATTGTTCTTTTCAGATTTAATGTGTAACTGAATATACAAAAAGCACATCTTTAAAAGATGTGCTTTTTGTATGTAAAACATTTGACAAACTTGTTTTTCGACCGCTGTCGTTATGCAATGTTCTATTAATGGAACGGACCAGGTCGGAAAGGCAGCATCAATTGTTACTTTGAAGAAGGGAAGTAGGCTCTCAGTGTGCCTGCTACAGCAGAGATCGGCATAGTCTGCAGGATGATCCTGCCCGGTCCCTTTACTACAGTATTGAAGATGCCTTCTCCGCCGAAGAGCATGTTTTTGACTCCGGGCACTGTTTCCACTTCAATGGAGCAGCTTGCATCCATTGCGGCAAGATATCCGGTATCAACGATCATTGACTGTCCGGGCTCCAGATAATACTCACATCCGTAGCCGTCAATTTCGATGAACGCAAGTCCGCATCCTGAGAGCTTCTGCATTACAAAGCCCTCTCCTCCGAACAGTCCCGCACCGAACTTCTTTTGAAAATGTACTGACAGCTCTACTCCTGCTTCACTCGCTAAAAAGCCGCTTTTTTGAACTATCATTTCGCGTCCGGGTTGAATTTCCAATACTCTTATAGAACCCGGAAATGAAGAAGCAAACGTGATCTGACCGGGTGCACCCTGTGCTGTGTAGCGGTTTTGAAAAATTGCTTCTCCTGCGAACATTCTTCCGATAGCCTTGCCGATACCTCCATTGCTGGTCGTCTCCATTTTGATGTTGGGAGTCATCCAGCTCATACTTCCTTTCTCGGTGATCATGGTCTCTCCGGGCATAAGGTCGCATATAACTGCGGGCAGGGGTTCTCCTACTATTTTGTACTGCATAAAATTGTCCTCCTGTACAAATTATTATTATTATTATTATATATTCATTTCATCATAGAGTATTTGCTCATATCTTCGCCTCGTTTTTGCATCAGAGACAGTACCTTTTCGAGAGTCGGCAGACTCGGTTGTGCACCTTTGCCGCTTACTGTGATGGATGCTGTGTAATTGGCAAAACGGAGTGCTGCTTCTGTTTCGACTCCATAGCACAATGCTGTGCAAAACGCCCCGATGAAGCTATCCCCCGCGGCCGTGGGATCCAGGACTTTTTCGGTTTTTACAGACGGTGAATGAATGACCCGTTTTCGGTCAGAGTAGATACAGCCTTCTTTTCCGAGGGTTATGATGACTTTCTTTACTCCCATCTCGAGTAGAGCATCCAGTGCTTTTTCTCTTAGATTCGTATCTGATGCATCCACGCCTGTCATATCCTTTGCTTCGTGCTCGTTAGGAGAAATAATATCAATGTATGAGAATAGCCGTCGTGGAAGATCTTTTGAAGGAGCAGGGTTGAGCATTACGGGAACTCCGCAGTTCTTTGCGTATTCAGCCACACGCAGATTTACTTCTGTAGGTATCTCGTTTTGCACAATGACCATGTCGTATTCTCCGATGCTCTCGGACAAAAATGAAATATCATCCACGCTCAGAGATCCGTTTGCACCGGGAATTACCAAAATTCGGTTCTCAGCTCCTGTGTCGGTCATCTCTATCTGAATATCTGCAACTCCTGTCGATGTTTCGACGGATTGCATGATGTGAGATGTGTCGACTCCGCTTTGCTCAAGAAGGGACACCAGCTCCCGTCCAAAGCTGTCAGAACCGACCTTTCCTACCATGCTGACATTTGCTCCCAGTCTTGCCGCCTGAACCGCTTGGTTTGCTCCTTTTCCTCCTGCCGCTGTGGAAAAAGTCATTCCGCTCACTGTCTCGCCGTTGCCGGGGAGTTTTTTTGAGGTGCAGATCATATCCATGTTGATACTGCCGACGACCAGTATGTTAGGTCTGTTTTTCATAACATGTTCTCCTTTTTTGATGTGGGTACGGCAGATCAAAGCACCCATTGTTTTACTGTTGCGACGCACTCACGCAGTATGTTCGGTATCAAGGTATATACGCGAGTGGATGAGTGCAGATGCGTTATATCACTGTATCCCGCATTATTTGCCGATATACATGATCTGTATATATGATATTCATTTGTTATAAATGTCACCGTGTAATTGCCCTCAAAATACTCATCGAGCAGCTTTTTTGAATAAACAAAATTCTCGCGTGAGCTTGTTGCATGCTCCTCAAGAAGTATTCTGTCGCTTTCAACACCGAGCTTTTTCAGATAATCTGCCATAGCCTGTGCCTCTGTTATATCCTCCTGAGGTCCTCTGCCGCCGCTCACTACAATGACAGCGTTGTTGTTTTTTTGATAATATTCATACGCTGTGTTAAGACGTCCTGCGAGAGAAACACTCGGAGTTTTGCCCTTCACTCCGGCTCCGAGCACGATTACTGCGTCCTCATTGTATACGGAGGTGTCGGCAATTCCGTATAAAAGCAGAGCCAAACAAAATATCAATGTCAAAGCCGCAAGAGCACCGTATGCGAGCTTTATCGGTAAAGGGATCTTCTTGAAGAACACCCCCAGCATTATCAGAGAAGCAGCAATGATAAGAGCAAGAAAGTGACCTGTGTGTATATTTGAAATAAACAACAGTATAAGTGCGTCAAACAAGAGCAGTAATCCAAAAACAAGACACAACACTCTCATGACCGAAGCAAAAGCTGTATTCATTGTATTCCACCTCTGCTTTCAGTATACAGTAAAACTGCCGTTTAGTCAAGAAAAAACAAACACTTTAAAAGGCTGCTTGTCATAAGGATGAAAAAAGCCGACAGGTTCAAAAACGAATCTATCAGCTTTTTTTATTTGGTTATAATTATCATATCATATAATGAATTTAACATTATATGCGATACTGCACACCCCGAGTTTTAGCAGTCCTCAACCTCACCGCGGCGTACAGCCTCAAAGTCTGCCTCGATCTCAGCCGAGGGAGCTTTTGTAAGCAGAGAAACCACAACGATGATAATGCTCGAGAAGATGAAAGCGGGCAGAAGCTCATAGATGGCAAAAGCACCGCCGAGCTTGCTTATAGCGAGCTTCCATATAAATACCATAGCAGCACCGGATACCATACCTGCTATAGCACCCTCTCTTGTGGTACGCTTCCAGAACAGTGAGAAGATCATTATCGGGCCGAATGTAGCACCAAAGCCTGCCCATGCAAATGAAACGATCTTGAATATGATGCTGTTCTCGTCAAGAGCGATAATAATACCGATAAGTGCCAGCACGAGAAGGGTGATACGTGATACAAGCATTACCTGCTTGTCGCTGGCCTTTTTCTTGCAAATACCCTGGAAGATATTCTTTGCAAATGCAGAAGCTGCGATGAGCAGATATGAGTCAGACGAGCTGATCGTTGCCGCAAGGATACCTGCCATTACAAATCCGGCGAGTATCGGCACAAGCGAGCTTGTTGCGAGAGTGATAAATATACTCTCAGCGGATGAAGCCGTGAGATGAGCTGTGGGATAGAGCTGACGTCCGACAATTCCTATGAATACAGCGACTCCGAGAGATATAAGGACCCATACCATAGCGATACGGCGTGAACGCTTCAGCTCGCTTTCCTTGCGTATAGCCATAAAACGCAACAGTACCTGAGGCATACCGAAGTATCCGAGTCCCCATGCGAGCATAGAGCAGATGGTGAGTATACCGTAGGGCTTCGCTTCACCGAACAGAGGCTTTCCTGCTTCAACGATCTGTTCCTTTGCATCGTTCAATGTGGGGTTAGCAAGTCCGAAGAACTCGAGAAATCCCGGGATGTTGTTTGCGTTGTCAATGACGGCACCGATACCGCCGGCTTTTACCGTGCTGATAATTACGATAATGGTAAGAGCACTTATCATGACGATCGCCTGCATAAAGTCGGAAACACTCTCAGCTAAAAATCCACCGAGAAGTGTGTATACAAGCACAAATACCGCACCCAGTATCATCATCAGCTTGTAGTCAAACTCAAACAGGGTAGAGAAGAGCTTTCCGCATGTGACAAAGCAGGATGAAGCATAAACGGTAAAGAATATCAGAATGAATAATGCCGAGATGAACATGATCACCTTGCTTTTTTCTCTGAATCTGTTCGAGAAAAAGTCGGGAAGAGTGATGGCGTTTCCTGCTCTTACGCTGTAACGACGCAGACGCTTTGATACGAGCAGCCAGTTCAAATATGTACCTACAGCAAGACCGATAGCTGTCCATGCCGCATCGGCAAGACCGCACCAGTAAGCGACCCCGGGAAGACCCATGAGCAGCCATCCGGACATATCGGATGCCTCTGCACTCATTGCAGTTACCCACGGACCGAGCGAACGTCCGCCGAGAAAGTACTCCTCTGAGTTTTTGTTTGCACGCTTAGCATAAATAACACCGATACCGATAACGAACGCCATGTATATGACCATCGCTATGAGTATCTGAATTTGATTGCCATTCATTTATTGTGACCTCCTGTATTTGATGAAAAATGATAGCATCGTTTGTTAGATTTATCCATTATAACATACTTATCAAAAAAATGCAACAAAAAGTTAATAAAAAAGTCATTTTTTTTAATAATTATAACCATTACTCGGGAGAGCTTTTGAATATTTGCATTTTTTTGCTTTAAAGAATGCAAAAAAGCGGAGGGCTCTTTTCAAAAGACCCCTCCGCTGTGTATTGTACATTATTGCACGATCTTAATGTGAAAATACTATTTTTCCCAGGGGAATACGTACTGCGTCAGTCCGAGTGAGTCACGTACCTCTGTTAGTTCTTTTTGTACGGATGCGTTTATCGGTACGCCTTCCGATCTTGCCAGACGAGTAAGGTGCTCTTTTTCTCCGGCGGTGTATATACGTTCTGCTCCCGGAGCTTTCTTTGATGCTCGCACGGCTCTGAGAATATCACCGGCTTTTTTTCTGCACGTCTGTTCTCCGAGAAAATGTTCTGTGTCTATAGCTATGAAGAAATGTCCGAGATGATACGGGCATTTATTTCCTTGTTCGTCCTTGCCGTCCAGAGATTTTCCGTAGCTTCCGTCCTGCAATGCCGCACACAGCAG
>JAZNOK010000060.1:0-15653 GCA_045580775.1 Eubacteriales bacterium | reverse complement strand
GTAGCTCCGCCGTCGTGGGTCTCGCCCATGCGGTGGGTCTTACCTGTGTAGAACAGAATTCTCTCTGTTGTAGTGGTTTTTCCGGCATCGATGTGAGCCATGATACCGATATTTCTGGTATGCTCCAGTGAATATTCTCTTGCCATTACTATTCTCCTTAAATGTTCTAAGGCTGAAAATTAATATCTGTAATGAGCGAAAGCCTTGTTAGCCTCAGCCATTCTGTGCGTTTCTTCCTTCTTCTTGAAAGCTCCGCCTGCACTGTTCTTCGCATCGAGGATCTCAGCTGCAAGTCTCTCAGCCATAGTTCTCTCAGAACGGTTTCTGGAGAAGTTGGTGAGCCAACGCAGACCGAGTGTCTGGCGTCTCTCTGCACGAACTTCCATAGGAACCTGGTAGGTAGATCCGCCTACACGGCGAGCCTTTACCTCAAGAACGGGCATTACGTTTTCAAGAGCTGCGGTGAACACATCGAGAGCATTCTCGCCATCCTTTGCATTGATTATCTCAAATGCATCGTAGACGATCTTCTGAGCAACACCTTTCTTGCCGTCGAGCATTATATTATTGATAAGCTTTGTTACGAGCTTAGAATTATAAAGCGGATCCGGCAATACGTCTCTTTTGGAAATTTGACCTCTTCTTGGCACTTTACTTCCCTCCTTCATATTTAATGAGTTCATAGGTACTCGAAAGACTACTTCCGTTAGTGCTATCTTGGGTTTTATATATCAAAGAAAAACATGATACTTTAAACTCTACAAAGACGGCACACGACCGTGCACGAGTATTTGCACGGCAGTCTTGATCAAAATAACAGCTATGCTATTATTTCTTCGGGCGTTTTGCACCGTACTTGGAACGGCTCTGGTTACGATTTGCAACTCCCTGAGCATCCAATGTTCCGCGGATGATGTGATAACGGCATCCGGGAAGGTCACGTACTCTTCCGCCTCTGATGAGAACAACAGAGTGCTCCTGAAGATTGTGTCCGATTCCGGGAATGTAAGTGGTAGCTTCCATTCCGTTTGTAAGTCTTACTCTGGCGATCTTACGAAGAGCAGAGTTAGGCTTCTTCGGGCTTGTTGTAGTAACCTTTGTGCATACGCCTCTCTTTTGGGGCGATGACTTGTCGGTAGGTGTACCGGTCAGTGAGTTGAAACCGTGCTGGAGAGCAGGTGACTTTGACTTGTATACCGACTTTGAGCGTCCGTATTTAACGAGCTGATTAAAGGTTGGCATGTTTTTCCTCCTTCTTCTTGAATTTGCTGCTTTCGCAGTCTCTTTTTTATATCCTATCACGGTGCGTTCGCTATGTTGCCATAGTCACGCATCATAATTAGACATCATATTTTAGCACAAGCTATGTCTTTTTGTCAATACTATTTTAAACTTTTTTTAAAATTATCTCTATGTTTTTTTCTCTGATACAACCAATAGTTCTATTCAGCTGTTCGGAGAACTTTCTTTGATAAAATCACCGAGAATATCATCGAACGTTTCCGTACAGTATCCGTAAGTGAATGTCGGGTCGATATCCACAGCCCTGTTGTCCTCGTGCATACTCTCGGTATATTCGGAAAGCTTGTAGGTCGTTATCCCACGCTCACCGTAATTTATGAAAGTAACCAGAGGAATAGCCGATGCACTGCCTATATATACTGTCCCCTTTGTATCCTTTCTTATCTCCACATCAGCCATAGCTCCGAGCATTCTTGCTCCCTTGCCCGGACCTTTTTCACTTGTGCAGTTGACAAAGTTACCGAGAGACCAGTATACGAGCATTTTATTTCCTTCCCCATCCTCGAGCCATTCTACAGGTTGGATGACATGAGGATGTGTCCCCAGCACAAGATCAACTCCGCACTCCAGCATCAGCTTTGCCCACCTTTTTTGCGAAGATGACGGAACATGCGAATATTCGGTTCCCCAGTGTGCCGCCACAATGACAAAGTCAGCTGCCTCGGAGGCTGTTTTTGTATCGTTGCGTATTCGGTCTTCATCAAGCAAATCAACAAGATACGGATCTTTTGCAAGAGCGGCAGTTCCGGCTCTGTTGATCGTATAGGTATAATTAAGGATAGCCACTTTGATGCCGTTTTGCTCAATTATACTGATATGCTCTGCGTCTCTTTCGGAATCATGCATACCTACAACTTCGATATGCGGGTATTTTGTTTGCCAGTTTTCAAGACAGCTAAGCATCGCCGCCTTGCCTACATCGAGAGTATGGTTTGTAGCATGTACCGCAACATTGAATCCTGCCTCCGCTATAGCATCGGCAAGCTCCATGGGAGCATTGAAGCAAGGATATCCGCCTATGCCGTACTTTTCTCCCGCTATTATCACTTCTTGGTTTAACATTGCGATATCCGCGTCCGCTATCTCATCTGTGATGTTTTCAAACAAATGGCCGTAGCTGTAGCCGCTGTCCGTAACACCGCTGGCTATGACCGGATCATGCATCAAAACATCCCCTACCATGACAAGACGCAATGTGTTCGACGGAGCATCCGAAGGGGTAGTGATCGAAGTATCAGAGGATGTCAGAGCGTCAGTCTCAGCGGATGTTGCCGCTTCTGTTTGTACAGAAGTTACCGTTTGCTGCTCTGTATCACTGTCCTGAACAGACACCTGTTCAGTCATTGCACCGTATTGCGGCTGTGTGTCAGGAGCAACAGGAGACTGAATGCTTATACACGAGCAGATAATACAGCAAATCAAAAAGCAAGCGAGCACAGATACTATCAGCTTGTTGTAATTGTATTTCAAGAGGTGCACCTCACATCATAAACACATTACAGCTCGCATCCGACGGCATACACAGTCCTCCCCTGGGAGAAAGCGACACCGAGCCGACTCTCGCTCCGTCAGGCATACAGGAGCGTTTGAACTGCTGAGAAAAGAACCGACGTACAAACACATCCAGCCATGCTCTCACCGTTTCACCGCTGTAAACACCGCGGTACGCCTTGCATGCGAGTCGATATATCTTCTCGGAAGAAAAGCCGAAACGAACCGTGTAATAGATAAAGAAATCGTGAAGCTCGTAAGGGCCTACGATATCCTCCGTCTTCTGGAGTATGTCGCCGCTTTCGTCAGGAGGCAAAAGCTCGGGTGAGACCGGTGTGTCGAGAATGTCGAACAAGGTCTCGGAGAGCATCATCATGCACTTTGCCTCTGCAAGCTCCGCCTCGTGGGAAACGATATGTCTGATGAGGGTCTTTGGAACTCCTGCGTTTACTCCATACATGGACATCTGATCTCCGTTGTATGTGCACCATCCGAGTGCAAGCTCCGACAGATCTCCCGTACCTATGACCATACCGCCGTACTTATTTGCTATATCCATAATGACCTGAGTACGTTCTCTAGCCTGTGCATTTTCGTATGTCACGTCACGCACGCTCTCATCATGCCCGATGTCCGCAAAATGCTGTCTGACACTTGCCGTGATATCGACCTCAACAAAGGTAGTTTGGAAGCTTTCGCACAGTTTCTGTGCATTTGTCTTTGTTCTTTGGGTAGTGCCGAAACAAGGCATAGTCACGGTTATCAGATCCGAATGATCTCTGCCGCATATATCGAGTGCCTTGATACATACAAGAAGTGCAAGAGTGCTGTCAAGTCCGCCTGATATGCCAAGCACCAGTTTTTTTGCATTTGTATGCTCGATGCGTTTCACCAGTCCCTGAGCCTGAACCGAGAAGATAAGCTCACACCGACGGTCAAGCTCCTCTCTGGACTCGGGAATAAATGGGTTTTCCGCTATATGGCGAACAAGCTCCCTATCGTCTGCCCGCTGCGAGAAAACGGTAAATGAAGCTCCGCCGAGCTCTGTATATCCGCATCTTGCTCTCTGCCCGGAGAGCATGTCCACATCTATCTCACTCACGATATATCCGTCTCTGTCAAAAAGTCCCGACTCTGCCAAAACCAAAGACCGCTCACAGATAATATTGGTTGAGGCGAAAACAGCATCTACTGTAGACTCACCGTAGGATGCATTGGCTCTTACGTATCCGCACAGGTATCTTGCCCCGAGCGAGGTTATCATCATCCGTGCATGCTCAACGCTCCCCACCATAGCAATGTCCGATGAAGGATTCAGTATGATCTTTGCACCTTTTTTGCAAAGATTCTCTGACGGAGGTGTCTGAGAAAAAGCATCAGAACCGATCTCAACGCCGAAGATGTAGTTCTCTGCTGTTTCATGGGAGAAGAGCAGTCCGGAGCCTATAGAGCACTCTGTACCGTTTGTAAAACGGTGAAACTCATATTCACCGATCCTGTCGGCACTCTCAAAAAAGCGTTTTTGTGCACCAACAATACCTGTTTTCGGTACAATCCCCAGAATCTCTCCCGCAAAAATGACCGCGGCACAGTTATAGAGCTTTGAAAAATGTCTGATAGGCAGTCCAAGCACAAAGATGACATCGCACATAGATGTCTGCTCCATTATATCAAACAAAGCACGCTCAGCCGCCGCAATCAGAGAGCTGTTATGAAACAGATCTCCGCAGCTGCAACCGGTCAAACACAGCTCAGGCAGACAAAGCAGCTTTATCCCCTGCTCGTCCGCTCTGTTTACCGCTTCGATAATCTTCTGAGAATTTGCGTATGGGTCAGCTACTGTAATATCAATACTGCACGCAGCACATCTGATAAATCCGTCTTTCATCTCATCCTTGCTCCTATCTTATCTTTGATCAAGTATCTTTTGATACGCCACTCTCGGCTCTCCGTCCAAGCTCAAATATATGACTCCGCAATATTCAAATCCGTTTTTCTCGAGCATACGCCTCATATTACGGTTGAGTTCATGAGTATCGCATCTGATGTCATGAATACCTCGTTGGCAAGCAATCTCCGCAGCCTTACATACAAAAGCCGCCCCCACTCCGCATCCCTTTGCTTCGGGACTCAAAGCCACCCTGTGAAGGGCGAGATATTCACGGTCGTTTTTCCATTCTCCGCTGTATATCTTCAGATAATCACGCTCAACTCCGCCCACAACAGCACAAAAGCCGACTACGCGTCCGTCACGCTCACAAACATAAGATTCGCCCCTTCTTATGTCAAGGAGGATCTGCTCTCTGCCGGGATACTCTCCCTGCCATTGAGCAATACCGCTCTCTTTGAAATATTGCCGCGTAACAGCAATGATTGACATGACCTCTTCCAGATCTTCGATTGTTGTTTTTCTGATGATCATTTTATAATTCCTACAAATTCCAATGGTTGTACATAGTAAAGTATAACAAAAAAGAAAAAAATTTTCAATATGGAGTGACAAATAAAAATAAATTTGTTATAATATATTCAACCTCATGTAAAACTAATTTATCACAAAGGCGGCATAACAATGAAAAAAATGTTGAAATTTCTCAGTTCCTTTGCTTTCGGAACGCTGTTCGCAGCTCTGGTATTCATCGCACTTGGCATTTCTCTGCTCGTTTGGAAGGATACCGCATCAAAGCTCGTATGTATAGTATTCGGCGGGATACTGATCATCAATGCACTTGTACAGCTTGTACTGTGTTTTAAAGACAAGACATACGGTTTTGGCAATTCTCTGATGATGTTCTCATCACTTGTAATGTCCGTCATAGGTGTGTGGATGCTAAGCGGCCCCGAGGCGGTAAGCTCGACACTCATATTTATTATACTGAGCGTAATGCTTCTCTATCACGGGCTGATGGACATGAAGTTTTCCATGTATCTCAGAGGAGCCACGCACAAGCTGTGGTATGTTGCCCTGCTTATCGGATTTGTTACTATCGGAGCAGGAGTGCTGTCACTTGTATGCTACGCACAGACATGGCTATCCGTCGCCGTCGGAGCGAGTCTCATATTTGACGGCTTATCGGACATTTGGGTAGTGTGGATCATGGCGGCAACAAAACGCGGAACTTCTAAAATGACCGAAGTAATCGAGGGAGAAGCCGTATCCGATATTACAGAGGCAGAATGACTCGTCTGTCTTTGTACCGATATATCCTGTTTGTTTGCATATGCCCCGGAAACCGTTTTTTATAATCAGAATACCAAAAAGCAGACCGCAGATCAAAAAGCGGATCTGCTTTTTTCATTGAAAACAGGAAATGATATGCGGCTCAGACAAAATTGTATCGCAATATAGAATGCTAACTGCAATAGGATGAAAGCTTTGTGCCCAGATCCTTTATTGAGACTTAGAGCTGTGATAAACAAAATACAAACAACAGAAGATACTTAGCACACATGCTATTTTATGAAATTCCACAATTTCTCTCATGCTTTTTAATGCATAATTCACAAGATTACGTATTTCGGCATTTTAGGGGTTGACAAATACGTCTTTTGGAATTATAATAATCTCACAGCTTACGGTTAAACGTATCTTTGACAATGCCGGCAAAGTCATTCTGATGCGGTTTTCGGTTTGCTGAAATTTTTTAACCAACGTTTACGTTTTAGCGTAACAAGAAAGGAATTACATTTATGAAAAACTACAAAAAACTTGATGAGATACTCATCATCCCATGCAAAAGTGCTCTGCAGAACACACAGCAGAATGCTGATGCAGCCATGGCTTCGGCTGCTTATTCTATGTCAAAATCCGCTTCGTCGAGTGCAATCACGGATACAAGCGGAAGTATGGCGACTTATTCAAATGGGAGCTTGGGAATATATGCAGGTACGGGAGACTCGTGCGTGCATTGGGTGTCTGTGGACTGTGATAGGATGTACATGACGCTGTCTTTGCCCGAGCTTACGAGAAACCCGAGGATAAAGCGTGCCGAGCTGGTGTTTACTCAGTGCGACTGCGAGATAGAGGAAGACTCTACAGCCAAGCTTGCCCTGTATGAGCTTACCTCCGAAATAGTCGATGGAGGCAGCGAGCCGACCTCTGTAGCGAATCCCATGGATATAGCACGAGCAAGATATCCCAAGGCAACAGAGGATGTCCGCTACAGCTTTGATGTTACCGATATGATAGAGCGTATCTACAGAGGGGAGAGTGAGTGTTACGGAGTAAAGCTTGCTATTCTGGCAAGTAGCTGCTCCGATCAGATATCCTTGTACGGCAGCACGGCAAATTCAAACTTCCCCGAGCTTCACATCACCTATGAGTCCAGCTATGGTACAGATACGGACTACAGAGTTCATACGCATGATATCGGCAGCTTTTGTAAGGGAAGCATAGACCTTGCGTGTGGAAACCTCATGCTCAAGTGTGAGGATATCACATGGGCAGGCGTAAGAATGCCTGTGAGTATATCTCACCTCTATAACAGTGCTCTGTCGGATGTGCAGTATACATCCAACGCTGAGGTAAAGCTCAACACAGCAGACTTTTCCGCTATGAAGATAGGATGCGGATTCAGACTCGATATCATGCAGAGCATGTGTTATGTGAGCACGCTCCCCTTTGATATAGAAGATGAGGACAAGAGCGGCTATGTATATGTAGATGAGAGAGGCAGCGAGGTCTACTTTAAGAAAAGCGGCACCTTGTACGAGGATATTGAGGGCGGCGGTATGAGCTATGACCCCGAGACCCGTATTCTCAGCACAGGCTCGGAGAAGTACCGCTTTGACTCGGCAGGCAGACTTGTAGCTGTTGCCGATGAGCATGACAACACACGTACAGTCACCTATACCGCAGGCGTAATAACAAAGGTCACGGACGGTGCGGGCAGAGAGTTTGTATTTGAGTATACAAACGGATATCTGAGCAAGATCACAGCACCCGACGGCAGCTGTGTGAGTTACCAGTATACAGACGGATATCTAAGCCTTGTGACCTTCCCGGACAATAGGGAAGCTGTCTTTGCCTATACAGATACACGTCTCAGCTCAGTCATTCTCTACGACTCAGAAAAACATATCACCTACAGAGTGACATACAGCTACTTGAGAGGCAAAGTTTACAGAGTCACCGAGTACGGAGTTGAGAACGGTGCGTATGTTGCGGGTAGCAGTACCACGTATTCATACTCGTCAGCGGCGAACAGAACAACAGTCACTACAACCGAGCAGGCTGACGCGGCAGAGGGAGATAGCACGGCAAACGAGATAAAGACCGTCTATACTTTTGACGTTGACGGGCATGTGGTGAGCGAGTATTCATATTCCGTCGATACAGGCAACGTCGGAGCAGAAGTATCAGGCAGCGGCATAAACCCGATTCCGGATAACATGGGGTACAGTGCACCGGTGGTCAATCTTCTTTCGGGGCATAGATTTGACTCACTTGATGCGTGGACAGCAATACCGTCCAATGACCCGGATATAAGCATATCAATACTCACAGGAAACCAACATTCAAAGCACGGCAGAAGCACACTGCGTATGATATCTTCAAATACAGATGCCAAAGCAAACGGATTGTATCAAACAATACCCGAGCTGCCGGCAGGAGAATACACCTTCTCAGCTTATATCAGATGTGTATCTGTGTCAGAGGGAGCAGATGCAGGTGTTTATCTCAGAGTCACAGATGCAAACGGAGCTGTCCTTTGTGAGAGTGAGCGTACAGGAACAAGAGAAAGCGAACATGTACGTTTTAGCACATCATTCACACTTCAAGAATCAAAAACAGTAAACGTACAGCTACTCGCATGCGGCAAGTGCGGTGCGTATATAGACTCTGCTCAGCTCGAGCGTGGCAGCTATGCCGGTGAATACAATCAGCTAACAAACGGCAGCTTCTTTTCGGATATTTCAGGCTGGACAGGAGCAGGAGAGCGTGTGGCGGGAGTCAGCTTTGACTCGGCAGGCTCACTGCTGATCAGAGGAGATGCAGATACTGAGAAAAAGGTATATCAGGATATCCCTGTAAAGGCTTATGCCGATACCCGTGAGACCTTCACACTCTCCGGATGGGTGAGAAACAACGGCATCCCTACCCGCGAGCGAGAGGAACTGCCCGAGACTGCATTCCGACTGTTTGCCGAGGTGCATTACACCGACGGAAGCACAGACGAGCAGATAATAACAGCCGACGGATGCTATGCCGTAACAGACTGGCATTACGTTTCCTGCGACATAGCAAAAAAACAGCTCAAGCCGGCAGACTTCATCCGTGTGGGCTGTGAATACAGCTATAACTTCGGCACAGCTTATTTTGACGGACTCACCCTCACCCGTACCGGAATAGAAACCGGACTTACAGCCGATGACTTTGCCGAGTATGACGACGATATAGAAGTAACAGAAAGTACAGCCGATACCGATACAGCCGATACCGAGGATACAGCACCTGCATTTGAGGAGCTTACCGACAGCTTCGGCAATGCACTCACAGAGACTGTGTCGAATGACGGTGAGTTTGGCAGTATATACCGTGCGTTTGACTACTCGGAGAACGGCAACGACCTCATCCGCGAAACGGATGCAAGAGGCAATACTACCGAGTATACGGTAGACGGCGTGACATCACGCAACGAGATCGTTACCGACCGCATGGGCAACAAGACCGAATACGAGTATGACGAAGCCGGCAGAACTACCAAGGTCACAAGCGTTGCGGCAATTCGTGATGCAAACGGCAATCCGGTCAGAGATTCCGAGGGTAATATTCAGTATGAGGTTGATCCCGAGGCACACGTCTCCTACTCTTACGATACCTTTGATAATATGACAGAGATAGTCCGCGGCGACGGTATGAAGTATGTGCTCAGCTACAACGCATACCACAACCTCGAGTCTATAGGCATTGACGGCAAGAGCGACGGATCACTCGTTACCTATGCGTACAAAGCCGGCAACGGCAGACTCAAGGAGGTTACTTACGCTAACGGCGATAGGATGAAAGCTACCTACAACTCTATCGGTCAGATGATCGCAGAGCGTTGGTTTGACGTAAATAACACCCTTACCGCATATTATAAGTATACCTATGACACTCAGGGCAATATAGTCAGAAGCATTGACATGACCGCCGAAAAAGAGTATAATTATACCTACGAGTGCGGAACTCTTATCCGTTCTGCCGAGTATGATATTACCGTAGACAACGAGCTTGTAACAACCAAGACCCTCGTGTCTTCAGTACGTTACAGCTACGATTCTGAAGGCACACTTACAAAGAAGCGTGTCAAGCTCGCCGACGGTACGGAGCAGGTCATATACTGTGAGACAAACGACGGTAATACCGTTGTCAAGTTCACGGCAGGAGAAAAGAGCGTCACATCGCACTCCAAGACCGACTCATTTGGACGTAAGGTCTTTGACGAGCTTCAGCTCGGCACAGGCTTTGTATCCCGTCAGTTTGCATACTTTGCAGGAGATATCCCCGAGGAGCACAAGACAGCAGAGAGATACAAGTATAAGGAATTATGCTAATTATTCTGATATCATAGGAAAGGGAAGCTTTATTTGTGGATATTACGTGCATTAAAGGATGGATAGTTCGAAACACAAAACACATTTGTTACGGTGCAGGTGCCATGGTGTGTGCCGCTATATGTGTGTTTAGCTTACTTTATGGAAAAGTTCAGATAACGCCAAATAATTATAAAAATTCGCATTGGGTATCACAGAATTCAATTCTGTATATAGATGTACCGGAACACGGTCATGCCGAGGGCGAATTAAAATTGTCAGAAGGGGCAAGGAGAATCTATCTTGCATGGGTAGGCGGCTCGCAGTGTTGTTCAGTTCTTGATGCGGATAAAGATGATGGTAACTGCACCATGGACGAGGTGTTACTTCTTGAAGGCAGCGGTTACTGGAATTTAAAAGGGCAATATGTAATTGACATATCCGTAGATAAAGTCGGATTGAATACTGATCAAATTATTCTTGAGAGAACACAGTAATATCCTTCCCCCCCGAGCTACTTACTCGGGGGGGATTCTTATGGGATTGACTTCACCTTGTGAAAATATTATAATATACATACGACAGTAACACCTACAACGCAAACGGTATCCGTACAAGCAAGACCGTCGGCGGTATTAAGCACACCTATACACTCGACGGTGCTAAGATTCTTAGTGAAACTTGGGGCAATAACACCATTGTTCCGCTCTACGACAACGAGGATGCAGTATGTGGAATAACCTACAACGGTGTTCCCTACTTCTTCCTTAAAAATCTGCAGGGCGACGTTATAGCGATAACCGACAAGGATGCAGAGATAGTTGCCCGCTACACCTACGATGCATGGGGCGTATGTAATACACTCAATCCCGACGGTACTGAGAATACTAATACGGATTTTATAGGTAATATCAACACCTACCGCTACCGCAGCTACTACTTTGATGCGGAGATCGTGATGTATTATCTGCAGAGCCGTTACTATAACCCTGTTGTAGGTAGGTTTGTTAATGGGGATGAGGCTATTATATGTCTTGTGAATTTGTTTTTTGTTGGGACACCAATGGAAAGTGATATCTATTCTTACTGTACAAACGATCCTGTTAATTACGATGATGATTATGGGTATTGGAAAATCAAGATTAGTACTGCTGCTAGAATATTGGATGCTATAATTTTGGTTGTTCAAATTGGAGCAGCAATAATGGCAATGAAAGCTTCCTTTCAAATGGCAAAGCTTATTTTTAGGTCGGCAGAGAAAACTACAAAGAAAAAGTTGGTAAAAGCCATAAAGGAATTGATTGGTTCGCGATACTGGAAAATCGCTATGAAAGCCGTTTTTGGTTTTGTAGTTGATGTGAGCATTTCTATTGCAGAATATATTGTTGATTTGTTTCTCAACATGTCACTGTCTTATGCCATTTTAAGAGCCTTATACGAATTTGTACCGATAAGCAGGAATCTTTTAGAATTATAACGGGGAGTTTATTTATGACTAGCGAGATTATCTTACTATTCGTATTCTTTTCATTTATTGTATTACTGTTGTTATTTCCAGTATTGTGCTATAAACGTTTGTTTTTGGAAAAAGCATATGTTGCAATGTATTTGCTTATCTGGTTTGTGGTGACAATGGTTAATGTTTGTAATTGTGTCATAAGCACAAACGTATATTGTTTTTTTTCATTTCTCATTGCTATAGTAATAGTAAGTACAATTATTGTTGCACATTTGCTGAAAGCTTATTTAAAGAGTTTGTTTTCGTCTTTAATTGAAACATCATTTGGTGAGAGATGTGCTTCAAGAGTTTTTTTCTATAGAGATTATATCAGTACGTACATCAGCAAAGGGTATGTAATTTATGTATACAAAACAGAAGAGTTGTTATTATATCATTCTCTAAAAGAAATAATTAACGAAAGTCATCTTCACATTGTAACAGAAATGGATAAGAAGAATAAAAAACATTTCTTTAAATTGTAGGATTATCTAGTTTCTTTATGTTTGCACTTGCAGTCATACCTAACTCACTATGTAATACCGCAGCTACTACTATGATGCGGAGATCGGGATGTATTATCTCCAGTCCCGTTATTATGATGCTACAATTGGTAGGTTTGTTAATGGAGATGAAAGTTCGACATTAATAATGTCGAACTTCAACACAGTCAGCTACAATATTTATTCATATTGTGGAAATTGCCTTGTTATATCTAATGATGACATAGGTTTGTTTTCGTTTTACGACATTAAGAATTTTTTGAAAAAGATCTTTGATGGAATAAAACAAAGAATAGAAGACTATTTATGTTCATTGTTTGTTATAAAAAGAAGACATGTATCCATTAATACCGATGTTTTTGCAGTAGTAATCAATTTAATTCTTGGGCTGATTGTTCGTTCCTGTGTTATCAAAACATTTAATAAGGGGTTGAATTTTTTCAAAAACACCTATCTTTCCACACATACAGGAAAGGCGGTAGACATAATGAAAAAGGTTGTTGACTTTTTTCTGGAAAGTTCTTTTGGAAAATATCTGTTAAAGCTTATCGCAAAGAAAGTTGTAAGATCGGCAGGGTTGTCGACAAGATTGATAAGCACTATCGCAGGAGGGCTTTTAAATGATTTTATCAGCTCCAAAAGTAAACTAGCGGGTAAAGCATGGACAGTTGTTTCGGCATTTTCGTCAGTAGGCAGTATAATTGCTTTTGCCCTTTGTGATATGCCGGATGGAAGTATTGATGGACGACTTACGATTGAATGGTAGGCGGTTTCATTAATTTCAAAGGAAAAAATATGAGATTAGTACTTAATAATTTGACACAATTCGATATTGCAGTATGTTGTAATCAGATGCATTTTTTGTTGCAACCTTATCAAAGCTTTGATTATGAGTATGTTTTTGATGATCTGTTGGTAGTATTAAGTTTTGTTATTGTTAGCTGCAATGATATTCTGGATAAAACAGAAAATTGCTGTTTAAATGTTTCTTCACATCTTACTTGTACAATGCATGAACAGACAGAAGCAAGAGTTACGATTGGATATAAGACAAAAGAGTATCAAAATTACACCCAATACACATATTTAACTTTTGCTACTGAAGGTTTGGATATTGTAAGTTCAAAGCGTAGTATTGATCTCGATGATAACAACAAGAAAAAGCTGTTACATACAGATAACACGAAAAAAAGGATATTTGTGCAATTGTTAAAAAAGAGTATTGTTGACGCTTTGATAGACGGAACCTTAATGTTTATTGTGATTGCATGGGTGATATCTGTTAGGGTGGCTTGGGTGGTACTTTTATCTGTATTTGTTATTGCTTTTGTTGTTAATTTTATTATGTTTAAACTGTCAAAATCGAAAAAACGATGGCTTAATTGGATCAGAGACTCTGAACTACCTGACGACATGGAATATTTGCTCAAAAATATCGACAAATTTTGCGATTGAATGATAGCTCTTGTTTTTCTCCGTACCTTACATTAACGTGTAGGGTGCGGAGTTTTTTGAGAAATACGGTCGCACGATGTAAGAGTGGTCGGTTCTGTTGACTTGACCGTAAATAATGTGTATAATATACCTACGACGCTTGAGACGTATGTATCGTAGTCGATGATATATCTGACTGCAATATTGCACTTGTCAACCCCTACCGCTACCGCAGCTACTACTTCGATGCGGAGACTGGACTCTACTATGTATCCAGCCGTTATTATGATCCTGAGATCGGTCGGTTTTTGAATAGTGATGATCCAATGTTCTTGGGTGCAAACGGAAATATTGCAAGTTATAATTTGTTTGCTTACTGTGAAAACAACCCTGTTAACAGGATTGATGTGGCTGGATTTGCGGCAATAAATGTCATTTTTGCAGCAGTTGGTGCAGTGGTTGGATGGTTGTTAGGTGATTTTGTTGCAAAAAAACTCGGCTATTACTCTGGATGGAAATATTGGGCTATTCGGACGGGCGTAGTAGTCGGAGGTGCTGTCATAGGGTGGTTTGCTGGAAGTCTGTTAGCTAAAATAATTGCCACATACCTAAAAAGTAATCCAGCAATAGTTTTTAAAATAACTAACAAACTTGGTGCAACTGGTTTTCGTTCTGCAATGAAATTTTTAGGAATTAATCCTTTTTTGCTTTCGATGGACAGTTCTAAATTTATTGCAATAGCAAGATTGTTTAATACTAAAGTGATTACAATTAGTTACGATTGGGCTGTACAACTATATAAAAAAGCGAAAGATTTAGGATTTAAAATAACATTGGACAGTCCCCATAATGGATACACGTGGCACATTCATATAAGCGGGAGCAATGGCAAACTTAACAATTTGCACATTCAAATTGTAAAAAAAGCTTGGGATTATCTTGCCAAACTGTTAAGATGAGGAGATGTTACAGTGAATTATGATATAGTTCCTATTAATAACCAGTATAGGGGGATGGGTAGAAGTTTATTAGCAACGGATTTATATACAGAAAACCATAAAAAGAATTACCATTTTTTGTTGAATAAATATTATGAGTATTTATCATATGTGCAACAGTGCCCTTCGGAAGAGGGACTGATTAAACTTATTGATTTGTACAAATATTTTTCAAAATATGAAATCAAGTGCGAAGTAATTGTATATGATGTTACTCCGCTGGAAACCGCCTTTGGATATGTTTTGGATTTGCTAGGGATTGATATTGTTCATGAAATGTCAGAGTCTTTATTGTGTGAATGTACAGATTATCAAATTCGAAAATATCTTAATGAAAATGGTTTGTGTAATTCAGAATTAGATTTAAGCAGTATAGTACCATTGCTTGATCACGGAAATGTAAACTGGGATCCATGCTATATATATAAAGTTATGTGCTAAAATAAAAATTGCATTTGTCATTGGTATTGGGAGAAAAGAATCATAGAGGTTTCAGGAATATTCCTGACAAGTCTGTGTTTGGGTGACCAAACGCGATGCTTGCTGGTACATAGCAGTTACGTTCTCTTTTTGGTAGGTTTTTAACGAACTTCTGCTCTTGCAGTTGCAAAATTGCCTTTTAGTTGAGGAAACAGTTGGAGGGAGTAATATCTCTCCAACTGTTATTCTCTTGCTTACGACAACTACGGTAATATCCTGACAAAGAACGGCAAGACTTACACATACGGCAACACCGCATGGAGAGACCTGCTCACATCCTACGACGGTCAGGCTATAACCTACGATGCACAGGGTAATCCCACATCCTACCTCGGACACACCCTCACATGGGAAAAGGGTCGTCAGCTAAAATCGTTCGACGGTAATACCTACACCTACAACGCAAACGGTATCCGTACAAGCAAGATC
>JAZNOK010000059.1:0-7193 GCA_045580775.1 Eubacteriales bacterium | reverse complement strand
GGGGTCGGACGCCTGTGTCGGGCAGGTGATCGACAACTCTACAGGCGAGCAGGTGGCGGTTTTGCACAGGCAAAAGCTCGACGAGGACGAGTACGCTCGGCAGATGTATTGCCTTGGGCGGTATTACAATGACGCTCTCATCGGAATTGAGACGAACTTTTCCACTTATCCTGTGCGGGAGCTGGAGCGGCTGCATTATCCAAGACAGTACGTGCGTGAGACGGTGGATACATATACGCATCTGCCGACGCAGTCATACGGCTTTCGCACAGATCAAAAGACAAGACCGCTTCTTGTAGCGGGGCTGGTAGGGTATGTACGTGAGCATCCGGAGGATATAGCGGACAGGCAGACAATTTCAGAGATGCTGACGTTTGTTCGTTCGGAGAGCTGGCGTGCCGAGGCAGAGGCGGGGGCTCATGATGATCTGGTCATGGCACTTGGGATAGCACATCTTATCCGTGACAGCCAAAGCTACTCTGTCAGCGTAGAGCAGGGCTCGGTCGAGTGGAGCAGCGGAATGCTCGATGACTACAGGAATGCTTCACCCGAGATGCGTCAGTATTTAAGAAAACGGTGGGGAGATCCGCCGAGAAAAAGAGGTAAAAAATGACAAAAAAAGAAAAACAAAAACAGCGGCTGGAGCTGTGGCAGGGGCGTTTTAATTCGGCACTTGCCGCATACAGTACACAGCTTCAGGAAATGGACCGCCGCGAGCTTATGTACAGAGGATCAGATGAGATAAAGCCGATGTTTGACTCTGACTCAAGCGAGAGCACGCCGCTTGTGCGGAATATCGTGGCAGAGAACATAGAGTCATGCATCAACACAGTCATTCCCGCTCCCAAGGTCACAGCCATGAGAGAGGGGGATGAGCATCTTGCCAAAATGATCGAGGACATGCTGCAATGCACGGTCGAACGTTTGCCTGTCGAGGAGCTCAATGACCTTGACGAGAGGCTGTGTCCGATACACGGATCCTCCTTTTTCCATGTGGAGTGGGACAGTACAGCGGATGATGTTTGTCTGACTCAGCTCGGAGCGAGGATGGTTATCCCTCAGGACGGAGTGACAGGGTCTGTGGACGAGATGGAGTATTACTTTTTGCGGATACCTCAGACAAAGGGCTATATCAAACGCCGCTACGGCATAGAGATCAGCTCAGAGGGAGAGCAGTACCCTGAGATAAGAGGAGCAGAAGCTTCGAGTGCGGAGGACATGGTTACTCACATATTTGCCTATTACCGCAACGACCGCACAGGGATAGGTGTTATCAGCTGGGTAAACGACACGGTCATTTTGGATGACGAGGACTACTCACAGCGAAAGGAGCTTGTGTGCGGAGAGTGCGGAGCCGGGGGCTTTGGCTCTTGCGAGGAGGGAGTATGCTCTGTGTGCGGCTCGAAAAAGCACAAGCTTGTGAGTACGGACAGCGAGTGCATATATATTCCTACTGAGATAAGAGGCGGGAGGATCGACCCGTTTGAAAAGGGCGTGGGGGCACTTGACGGGCAGGGGGAGAACGGCATGGCTGCGACAGTTCCCGAGCCTGTGAGAATACCTGCGTACAACATAGGGATGTATTCGCTTGTACAGAGAAAGAACATCTCTGTCTTTGGGTCTTTTCTCGGAGAGAGCGACGTGGAAAAGATCAGCACCCAGCAAAACGTCCTCAACCGCCTTGCGGCAAAAATGCTCAAAAAAAATCTCGGAGGCGGCACAGTGCTGTCCCTGCCTGATGACGCGGACATAACGGTAGAGGATACCGACGGAGGGAGCCTTCGTATCATCCGTCCGCGTGATGCGGCATCCGCACAGCTGATACGGACCTTTACTCTGGAGGGGGATATAAGTGCGGACATGGCACTTTACCGTGAGGCATACGAGGAGGCAAGGCAGATAATGGGCATCACAGACTCATTTCAGGGGCGTGAGGACTCCACAGCCTCCAGTGCCGTTGCAAAGCAGTTTGCGGCTGCACAGTCTCAGGGCAGACTGGAGTCAAAGAGAGTAATGAAAAAAGCCGCCTGGGCACGCATATATGAGCTTATATTCAAACTGCGGCTCGCTTACTCAACAGGGAAGTGCCCGATAGCCCTGCGAGGAGAAGAAGGTATCAGGTACGGTGAGTTTGACAAAACGGCATTTCTCGAGAGGGATGCGGACGGACGCATCAGCTACAATGACAGATTTATATTCTCATGCGACGATGATGCACCGCTGGGGCGTGACCGCAGTGCAATGTGGCGGGAGGCTGAGGCAAATCTCAGCCGAGGTGCTTACGGACAGGCAGGCTCATACGAGGCTCTGTTGCTGTTCTGGCGGGTGCTGGAGAGCTACGGATATCCGAGTGCCGGCATGGTCAGGCAGACGCTTGAGCAGAGGTACCGCGAGCAGATGCACGGCGGACCCGATCAGGGGCAGGGCAGAGAGGAGGTGATAATGTGAAGAATACCTATAATATAAAGAACACAGGTGCACAGATCGTGAAAGCACAAAAAAAGGTCTGTGCGTCCTCGGGTGTGAGAGGACTCAGAGGAAAGGACCTTAGATAAGGTACAAAGAAAAAAACAAAAAAAGGTAAGATGAAAGGGAAAAAAGGAATGATAACAATGAGAAAAAATGACGGGAGCAGTGCAGAGATAGCTCCCGAAAGCGAAAAAAACGGGCAGGTCGCTGTTGCCTGTACAGAGAGCGGAACATCCGGCTCTGATCAGAGCAGCATTCCTTCGGCAACAGAGAAAAAAAGACCGGGCAGAGCAGAGCAGTCTCCGCGGAAAAACGCCGCCTTTGCGGCGGCCAGAAGGGCGGCAGAGCGAGAGCGTGATGCATCTGTCAGGGAGGCAGAGAGATCGGCACAGGAGAGGATCGACGCTGTGATAGCGGGCCTTGGGCAGAGAAACGCCGCGGGGGAGCTTATAACCACGGAGGCAGAGTACAACGAATATAAAAAGGAGAGCAGAGGGGAGGGGAGCGTGCAGACGGCACACGCCGAAACAAAAACAGATGAGGCACTCGACACCCCGAAGACCGAAACGCCCTCTACGCACTCTGCAGGGACACTTGATGCGGCGGCACAGAGCACGCTTGAGATGGCTGTGAAAGAACACGGCAAGCTTCTCGACGAGCGGACAAAGCTTGCACTTGACTCTGAGGTGAAGAAGCTATCCGGGTATTTCCCGGAGCTGAAGGAGATAGGCGATATCGTCAGACTGAAGCGTTATCCTCAGATAAAACAGCTCGTCATGGGAGGATATGCACTCTCAGACGCTGTACGTCTGACATACGAGGATGTGTATGTTCAGAGGCGTGCGTCTGCCGCCGCCGCACAGGCAAGGGCAAATATTGCCGGAACCTCGCACCTTACCGCGACAAAAGCCCGCGGAGATGGAAGCGGCAGCGTCAGTGAGGGCCAGATACGTACCTATCTTGAAGCTATACCGGGATCTACCCGCGAGCAGGCAATACGTGCTTATCAGAAGTACCGCTTCCGCGAAAAAGGATAACAGCGGGGATTGGGGGTGCGGTCGTAAACGGTACAAAAGAAGCAACGGTACAAGCGATACTCACGCCCCCGCTGTCATTCTTGAACGGAACGCAGTGGAGTGAAGAATCTAAGCGGGAGATGATAGTGGCGTTGTTTTGATCTCGCCCTCAGATCCTTCGCTCCCTATGGTCGCTCGAGGATGACAGGGCGGGTTGTGGCTGTGCAAATGACCGATAGACGTTACTCTCTGCTCCGACTCAGATAAGTGAGACTCCAAATCTTTGATTTGGCAAGTCGAACTTATGCATGCGAGCGACAGCGAGTCGCTTCCTTCGGTCGCGGATACTCACACCCCCGCTATGATCGGCACAATATTTTTTTTAAACAACAATTACGAAAAAACAGAAAGGAAAACAAAAAACATTATGGCATTTATAACATATCAGCATAATCTCGGGGATGTCCCCGTGATGCATCTGCCTACAGCGGCAATAGGTCTCAAGGTAGGCACGGCACTTTACCTCTCAGCAGGTAAGCTCCAGGTAGCAAAGGACAACACAAAGCCCGAATACATCTCACTTTATGACGGAGGCGGAACTACCGTGCCTGAGGGAACTATCGTTCCTGTAGAGCCTGTATATCCGTCTACCGTATACGAGACTCAGATCACAGGCAGTCTGTCTACCATCAACATCGGATCAGTACATAACATAAACTCGGTCGGCTCATCTATCACTGCACTGAGCGACACAGGCGTTGCAAAGGTAGTTGGCTATGAAGGAAAGACTGCCGGCAGCAGGGTAAAGGTCGTTTTTGTCGAGCCTAAGACGGCAGGCACAGAGACGGCAAGCGAATAATCAAAAAGTGCAAGTCAAAAACAGAAAGGAAGTAATATAACATGGCAAACATAATTCTTACAGAGGGTTCGGGTACCCTAAATCAACTTATCGGAAAGGTCCAGGTGCCTCTTGCCTCCTACATTGAGCAGAGTGCGGAGGCACACGAGCGTGCGGCGGTGGGACTTTCACTTTTCACAAAGCGTAAGTCAACAAACTTCGCCGAGGGCTACGGCGGTGCTACCGGCCTTGACGACTTTTCTCCTGTGGGAGAGGGCGGTGCTTATCCGCTTACAGGTTTTGCAGACAGAAAGCTCAAGACCCTCCACAACGAAACATGGAAGCAGTCGGTCAAGCTCACACGTGAGCTTCTCGAGGATGCTCACGGAAACTTCGAGAAGGTAGTAAAGCAGGGCGGGATGCTTACACGTTCATACTACCGCACTCTTGACAGATTCCTTGCAAATCTCATAGGTACTGCTCTCACAGGCGGGACCGCTTTTGCAAACGGAAGTGCATCCTTCGACACGACCTCCTATGACGGAAAGTGCGTTTTTGCCCCCGATCATGCAAATCAGGTATCGGGTGAGATCCAGTCAAACGCATTTATCGATTCGTTCTCTGTTGACGTGCTCGGGGCTCTGGTGACAAAGATGCAGAATTTCACCGATGACAAGGGCAATACCCTCGGTCTCAACCCCGATACCATCATCATCCCCAACGACACCCGCATCAAGCAGGCGGTATTTTCCGCTGTCGGCTCGGACAAGCTCCCGGGTACTTCTCACAACGACCTCAATTACCTTGCAGGTAATTTCCATGTTATGGTATGGCCGGAGCTTAACCGCTTTATCGGAAGCTCAAATATCCCCTTTATACTGCTCGACTCATCCTACAACGCGGATGCGGACTGTGCGGTGTTCCAGGAGAGAGAGCCGCTTGAGATCTCGGACAAGTGGGACGACAACGATGCTTACATCCTCAAGGGCAGAGCACGCTTCACGGGCGGATTTGTAGACTGGAGAGGCATGTGTGCGGGAGGACTCGGCTTTGGTACGAGCATTTCCGCGGCAGCAGCGATATAAGCAGGACGCGAGGTGAGCGGGCATGAAGATAACTGTCAAGAGTGAGATAGATGCCCTCTCCGAGGTATACCGCGGGCATGGAGTGCCCGCGGACACCCTCGCACGGTGGCTGGGGGATGTTGACTCTTACATAGCACGCGAGATACTTCACATAGAGGACGGAGAGTTTGATTACAGCTACTCTGACTCGCCCGATACTGAGCTTCTTGTGGCTGAGCCGCCCTACAGGCGGATATATTTTCTGTACCTTAGTGCTATGGTGGACTTTGTTACAAAGCAGTTTAACACTTATGCAAGCGAGATAGGCGAATACAACTCGGCACTCGCCGATTACAGGCATTATATCGTTACAAAATACAACCCCGCCGCCCTCAGCTCAGACCCCGGGCGGACAGGGTATTACATCTCAGCTTACTCAATAGCAAAAAAGCACGGCTTTGCAGGCAGTGAGGCAGAGTGGCTTGAGTCATTGTGTCCGCTGGGTGACATAGATCGGGCAATAGACGAGATAGTTTCGTTGCAGCAGAGCCTGCTCGGAGGTGATGCGGTATGACGATAGCAGACAAGCTTGCCCATCTTGCCAAAAACATGAAAAAGCTCTATGACGCAGGCTACGCACAGGGACACAGACACACAAACCCCCGTCTGATAAAAACAGAGACATACGAGCTGTCCTTCTCTGAGTGGGTAATAGGAGACGGCGGCGGGGAGATCGTTATACCGCATACACTCGGAGAAATGCCCGACACGGTGATCATACTTCCGTCCCACCGCAACTGGTCGGGGATGGACCAGGTCGATGATGTTTATTACGACAAAAAGGTAATCGTGTCGCTTGTGCGTGGGCGGTCTGATATGTCAGATCATGCCAATATGGCAGCAGAGTATTACAGCGAAGGCAGTTATCAGTTCGAGACGCTGAGTATCCCGGGCGAAGGACGGGATATACTCAGCTTCAATGACAAGGCAGTCACCGTCACTCTGCCCGAGGGGTATGCACTTGCACCCGAGAGCAAGGAGAGCTGCAGTGAGCTTTCCTACACGGTATTGGTAACAAAAGGAATATAAGCACAATAAGGAGAAAAAGCATGAAAGAACTGATAAAAAGAGCGAGCGAAATAATATTTGCAAACGAGGGGGGATACGCTACCGTTGTAGCAGACGATAACGGAGCCGTGTCTGTCGGCAGACTGCAGTGGCACGGAACAAGAGCCCTCAGACTGCTCAAAAAGATAGTGAAGGCTATGGGAGAGAGTGCCGCGTGTGAGTTTATTACAGGCGAGCTGTACAGAGAGATAACAACAGCAACAACATGGTCTGTGCGAACTCTGAGCACTTATGAAAAGCTCCTGATCTCGTCTCTGTTGTCTTCCTGCGAGTCGAGGGCAGTGCAGGACTCTCAGACCGAGAGTGATGTGGGGGCTTATATCTCCCACATCACATCTCTGGGGGTGAGCGACGAGGATGCTGTCATATTTATGGCAGATATAGAGAACCAGGGAGGTGCGGGTGCTTCGGCTCGAATTATCGGGGCGGCACAAAGCATGGATATAGACTCGCTGTTCAGGGCGGCTGAGGGCGACCGTGTGTTCTCGAATTATATGCAGAGAAGAAAAAAGGTATACAAGAAGCTTTGCGGTCATGCATGGGGAGAAGAAGTGTACGAGGGGCAGATGCATGAGATCAGAGCCGGGGAGACACTTTCGGCTATTGCAATAGAGTACGGCACTACCGTCCGCGAGATAGCCGCCCTCAACGGTATAAAAAACCCCAACCTCATCCACA
>JAZNOK010000058.1:0-6166 GCA_045580775.1 Eubacteriales bacterium | reverse complement strand
ATGGCTCACGCTTATTCAAAGCTTTACGGAATACCCAGTACAGGATTAAGGTTCTTTACCGTATACGGTCCGGCTGGACGTCCTGATATGGCATATTTTGGTTTTACCAATAAACTTGTCAGAGGGGAAGATATACAGATTTTCAACTATGGAAACTGCAAGCGAGACTTTACCTATGTTGACGACATAGTTGAGGGAGTTTTCAGGGTCATGCAAAAAGCCCCGGAAAGAATACCTGATGAAAACGGTATACTGAGTACTCCATACTCACTGTATAATATAGGAAACAGCAATCCTGAAAATCTCTTGGACTTTGTTGACATACTTCAGCAGGAGCTGGTCAGGGCAGGGGTGCTTGATGCCGATTATGACTTTGAAAGTCACAAAAAGCTTGTTCCGATGCAACCGGGCGATGTTGAGGTTACATTTGCAGATACTAGTGCATTGGAGCGTGATTTCGGTTTTAAGCCGACGACTTCTCTCAGAGAAGGTTTACGCAAGTTTTCTGAATGGTATAAAGAATTTTACAACTGATAAATACAGAGGTTAGAAAGATGAAAAAGTATAATATAGCGGTTGCGGGAACAGGATATGTGGGACTGAGCATAAGTGTTCTGCTCTCCCAGCATAATAAGGTTACAGCGGTTGATATAGTGCCACAGAAGGTAGAGATGATAAATAGCAAGAAATCTCCCATTCAGGACAATGAGATCGAGGAGTATCTTGCAACTAAAGATCTTGACCTCGTTGCTACTCTTGATGCTGAGGCAGCATACAAGGATGCAGAGTATATAGTTATTGCCGCTCCTACAAACTATGACTCTACGAAGAATTATTTTGACACTTCTGCTGTTGAAAACGTTATTCAAACAGTCATGAATGTCAATCCTGACGCTATAATGATCATCAAGTCAACAGTGCCTGTGGGATATACAAAGAGTATAAGGGAAAAGACAGGAAGCAACAATATTCTTTTCAGCCCTGAGTTTTTGAGAGAGAGTAAGGCACTTTACGACAATCTCTATCCTTCACGTATAATAGTCGGAACAGATCTCGAGGATGAGCGTCTGTCTGAGGCGGCTCGTATTTTTGCATCTCTTTTGGCTGAGGGAGCAAAAAAGGAAAATATCGAGATGCTTTATATGGGATTTACAGAAGCGGAAGCGGTAAAACTGTTTGCAAATACATATCTTGCTCTTAGAGTCAGTTTCTTCAATGAGCTGGATACTTATGCTGAAATCAAGGGACTTAGCACTCAACAGATAATAAAGGGTGTTTGCCTTGATCCTCGTATTGGAGAGCATTACAATAATCCCTCGTTTGGATACGGAGGATACTGTCTGCCAAAGGATACAAAACAGTTGCTTGCAAATTATTCCGATGTCCCCGAGAATCTTATCGAGGCTATAGTTGAGTCCAACAGAACAAGAAAGGACTTTATTGCCGAGAGAGTGCTTAATACTGCAGGTTATAGTCTTGCCAGGGGTGATTGGGATTCTTCGCTTGAGTGCGAGAGCGTTATCGGAGTGTACAGACTCACAATGAAGAGCAACAGCGACAACTTTAGACAAAGTGCGATTCAGGGAGTAATGAAGAGGATCAAAGCCAAAGGTGCTCAGGTGATCGTGTACGAACCTACGCTTGAGGATGGTTCTACATTCTTTGGAAGCAAGGTGGTAAACGATCTTGAAAAATTCAAAGAGATGAGTCATGCCATAATTGCCAACAGATACGACAGCGTGCTCGATGATGTAAAGAACAAGGTGTACACTCGAGATATTTTTAACAGAGATTAATAAAAAGCGTAAATTGCAGAGGAGCCGATAATAGTGGAAGTATTGAACAATGTAGAGCTAAAGGATTATACTACTTTTAAAATGGGTGGTATCAGCGAAAAAATGTATATACCACAATCTACAGATGAGTTGATAACTCTGACCAAAACGCTCCCCTGTCCGATCCATTATATCGGAGGAGGCTCCAACCTTCTGATAAATGACCAAAAGGTATTTAAAGAGGTAGTGTTACTTCGGGAATTTGACACAGGAATAGACCATGTTGGCGAAGGAGAGTTTGTTGTCGGAGCTTCTGTAAGAATACAAAAACTCATTAGAACAATTAATTCTTTTGGATATGGCGGCATAGAATATCTGTTTTCCGTTCCTGCACTGGTAGGCGGTGCTGTATTTATGAATGCAGGTAGGGGAATACAGGAGAACAAGTGTATCTCCGATCATATAGTAGATGTAACCGCATTGCACGATGGAGAAAAGATAACATTGAAAAAAGAAGAATGCGGTTTTTCTTACCGCAACTCCATTTTTAAAAAAGGGAATTGGTTGATTCTTTCTGTTCGTTTTAAGTTTGAACCGGGTACACCTGAGCTGTTTGAAGCGGGGATAAAGGAGCGTCTTGATCATTGCAAGAAGTATCAAGATGCATCAAAGCCAAACTTCGGAACTGTTTTTTGTCAGGCTGATAACAGGATCATGCGTTTTGCGGCTAACCTTGATAAAAAATCCAGTGGTGTGCATTTTTCCCAGAAAACGCGTAACTGGCTTGTAAACGATGGAGGTACCTTCAAACAAGCCTTGTATAAAATCAAAAGAGTGAAGCTATTACACAAATTGATATTTAAGAAATGTAAAACAGAAGTTGTTATTTGGGATTAGTGTAAGCAGAATATAATTACAATAACAAAACGTTAAATATCCCCCTGTCCGTGAGAAAGGACAGGGGGATGTTTCAATGTGATTTGTGTTTAATTTTGTGCGTTTTCTTTAATGATCTTCTGAGCTATATTAGCAGGTACTTGCTCGTAGCCGGTTACAGCATATTCAAACGAACCGCGTCCCTGAGTAAACGCACGAAGTGCGATCGTGTAGTCTGACATCTCAGCTTGAGGAACATCCGCATCGATCGTTGTGTAGCCTTTTTTCTTTGCGGGATTCATGCCCTTGATGACACCTCTGCGTTTATTGAGGTCTCCCATAGCATCACCAACCATCGCTTCGGGAACTGTGACGTTCAACTCTCCTATTGGCTCGAGTATGACCGGTGCAGACTTGTTTAGCATTTCCTTGTAAGCTAGCGAAGCTGCCATCTTGAAGGAAAGCTCGTTTGAGTCTACATCATGATATGAGCCGTCATACAGATCTGCTGCAATGTGTATCATAGGATAACCCGCAACACCCTTCTGCATAGATTCAATGAGTCCCTTTTCAACAGCAGGGTGGAAGTTCTTAGGAACTGAACCGCCGAAAGTCGATTCGGAGAAGGTAAGTCCCTCAGCTTCTCCATAGGAGAATTTGATCTTGACATGACCGTACTGACCGTGTCCGCCGGACTGCTTCTTGTGTTTTCCTTCAACATCGCAGGGTTTGGTTATAGTCTCGCGGTAGGGAATCTTTATGTCTGTTAGATTTACACTTGTACCAAATCTTGATTTTAGCTTAGATACAAGTACGTCCAGATGAATATCACCAATACCGTAGATGAGCATTTGCTTTGTCTCGGCGTTGTTTTCGTACTTGACTGTCAGATCTTCTTCAAGAAGCTTGGCTATACCTTGAGAGATCTTGTCCTCATCTCCCTTGGCTGCGGGAAGAATACCCTTTGCCATATAGGGATTGGGGTAGGTTATGGGCATATACTTGATATTTGAGCCGGCGGTCAGAGTATCGTTGGTATTAGTTTTTATCAATTTTGCCGTCATTCCGATATCACCGCAAGCGAGGGAATCGACTTCTATTTGCTTCTTTCCGCGAACAATATAAATACGAGCCAGTTTTTCCTGTACTCCAGTGGTGGTATTGGTGAGCGTCATATCACGCTTTACTTCACCGTTCATGACCTTGAAGAAGGACATCTTACCGACAAACGGATCGGCAACAGTTTTAAATACGAATATTGCGGTCTCTCCGCCTTCTTTTTCGATTTCCTTTTCGGTTCCGTCGGCAAGCTTCTCGTTTACTCTTGCAGTAGGACGCGGGAAGGATGCGTTGATAGTGTCCATGAGTGTTCTAACACCCCACATTTTGGTAGCAGCTCCGCAAAATACGGGTACGATGCTTCCGTGAATAATACCCTCGTGGATAGCTTCGTGTGACTCGTCATTAGTTATCTCTTCGCCTGCAAAGTACTTTTCCATAAGTTCGTCGCTTGTTTGAGCTATAGATTCGAGAAGCATATCACGGTAGTGATTTGCTGTTTCTATGTAGTTTTCGGGAATCGAACCCTCAACGAGGTTACCTTCCTTGTCGTATACAAGAACTCTCATGTCTACGAGATTGAGAAATCCTGTAACTTTGTCAACATCTATCATAGGAATGATGACAGGACATACGGCTACTCCAAATGTCTCACGAAGGGAAGTGAACACTCTGTTGAATCTTGCCTCGGGATCATCAAACTTGTTTATAAAGAATGCCTTAGGAATTCCGGCATCGGTAGCATAGTCCCAAGCAAGCTCTGTACCTACTTCAATGCCGGCTTTGCCGTCAACAACAATAATAGCAGCATCAGCCACTCTTACAGCCTGACGTACTTCAGCCTGAAAATCAAGGTAACCCGGAGTATCGAGAATGTTTATTTTAATATCCTTCCATACGACGGGTGCAGTGCAAGCACTAATTGAATAACCGCGTTTTATTTCTTCTGCGTCATAATCGCATACAGTATTTCCTTCCGGAGTCTTGCCGAGACGGTCTGTACACTTACATAGATACAGCATTGATTCAGCAAGAGAGGTTTTTCCGCCTCCGCCGTGACCCAGCAGGGCGATGTTTCTGATGTTTTTTGTGATCATCTTTTCCATGGGTAGTTGCTCCTTGTGTAGAAAATTGAAGGATAGAAATAGTGATAATAGCCACATAAAAAAATCCTTATACGTTTATTATATCGTATAAGGATTTTTATTTCAATAGAACTTTTTATATTTTATGCTATGTAAAAGTAGAAATTGATCGATAAAATTTGTGCTATTTCCACAAATAATAGTTAAAATATACATAATCAGTGAATTGCGTATATTCCCTGATACGTGTCTCTTCGATATAATTCTTTATCAATGGCATTGATAACTTCCGTCTTTCTTAATGACCATACAGGCTCAATTAGTTTCTTCCTGTCTGCATCTCCTGTGAGTCTTCCTATCACAATATCAGCAGGGAACAGTTCCAGACTATCACATACAACATGCACAAACTCGTCGCGGGTTATGGGTGTGTATCTGCCGCTTTCGTAGAGCGAAGCAAGGGCTGTGTCCTTTAGCACATTCAGACAGTGCAGCTTGACTTGATCCGGATGAAGTGAGGCAAGTTTCCTTGAACTTTCTACCATCATATCGCGATCTTCTCCCGGTAGCCCTTCGATCAAATGGACACAAATCTTGATTTTGTCAGAGGCTGCTCTCAATCTTTCAAAGCCATCGCAGAATTCGGCGAATGTATGGCATCTGTTTATCAGTTTTCCTGTATTGTCATGAACACTTTGAAGTCCAAGCTCAACTGTAAGTGTTGTTTTTTCGGCAATCTCCGATAGGAGATTGAGTACATCATCCGGTAGACAATCAGGTCTTGTGGCTATATTGATACCGACGACTCCTTCAAAGCTTAACGCTTCGTAATACAGCTTTCTTAATATATTTGAGTCTGCGTATGTGTTGGTGTGAGCTTGAAAGTAGGGAATAGACATGTTAGTTTTCCATTTTTGCCTGAGCGAATTGAATGTTCTGTAATACTGCTCGGATAGCGGCGTGTCGGACGTACATGCAAAATCCCCGCTGCCTCTGTCTGAACAGTATATGCAACCGCCCATGCCTTTGGTTCCGTCGATATTTGGACAGGTAAAACCACAGTCGAGCGGTATCTTCGCAACTTTACCGCCAAAGGTGCTTTTTAGATAATAGTCATAGGTGTGGTATCTCTTGTTCGTGCTTGAATATACAAATGGATTAGTATCTACCTGTGTCAGCTTCATGTCATGTATCTTCCTTTAACGGTGTTATATCATAAAAGCAAGGCGTCAGCTTTTTGATGGCTGTGCCGTCACGCAAAATACCTGTTGGCATTTTGCCTTTTAGTCATTAAATTTTATCTAAATCTTCGATTTGTTCAGATTTTTTGTGAGGTTAGTATACCACAAAAAACATGTATTGTAAATACCA
>JAZNOK010000057.1:0-8212 GCA_045580775.1 Eubacteriales bacterium | reverse complement strand
CGAGCAAGACTGTCAACGGAGTACCCCATACCTACACACTTGACAGAAATAAGATACTTCGCGAACAATACGGAGCGAATACTCTCACATTCCACTACGGTGCCGACGGTGTAATCAATCCCTACCGCTACCGCGGTTACTACATGATTCCACAGAATCAGAATCCGATAATTGTTTTATAATAACAGCACTTAAAAGGCAGCCTGTACTCCCGTAAATCGGGAGTACAGGCTGCCTTGTTTGATTATTATCAGTTTTGTTACTGCATTATAACAGTTGGCGTTATGCTGTTGTAGTTGGAGTGCTATCTGTGTCCGGAGGAGCAGACGTATCCTCCGGAGGAACAACCGATGTATCCTGAGTATCAGCTGTAGTCTCCTCTTCCTTCGGCGGAACATAGAGCACCTGATCCTTTGGTCCGATTACAAGCGGTATTCTGCCTGCATCGAATGACAGATAGTCAAATCCTATAAAACTGAATGTGTTGTACTGATGGTTGGTTGAGCTTCTTCCGACATAGTGACCGGCCTCTATCGTATTGATAAAATATGGCTGATTATAGTTATCTGACGGTCTTACTCCCGCAGGCATGGGTCTATACACATACTGAGCATCGTCTACGGTGATCTGTATCGGAAAGTCTCTGTCGCTGATAGAAATGAGTGCAACATCAATTACGTTCGCCGGATCGGAAGCTGCATGTGCAATTCCACCGTTCGCCTTGTCGTATGCAACAACAACGTGTCTGTCACACAGCTCTGTAGGCTCAGTTCCCTTCTTAAACCATCCTTCATCGCTCCTGTCTCCTCGAGGATCAAGTGCACATGCAGGCGTAAGGAGCTTTCCTGATTCTGTACAGTACTTGAGTTTCACTACTCCGGTCGGAGTAGAATCGTCAAATGTACGCAGGTCCTCCTTGCCTGATTTTGCATCATCAATGAATTTTTGATGGATGCGTGTCATGACCTCATCCCAAATATAAGAGCAGGGACTGGTAGACAGCTCGCCTGTGAGGACTTTCGGGATCTTATAACCGTACCAAACGCCACCCACATAGTAAGGAGTGTATGCGAGCAACCATCTGTCATAGTCATTACCCGCAGTACCTGTCTTTCCTGCACAGTTCACGGTGTGTCTGAGCGTTACATTGTATGGAGAGTTTCCTGCGGATCTGAACACATTTTCCATCATTTTTGTCATGATGTACGCGGTCTCCTCGCTGAACACCACGTTTGATTCAGAATCATTCGAAAGGACTATGTCACCGTTTGAATCGTACACATACAGATAGCTTCTGGTCTTGTTGTACATTCCGCTATTCGGAAAAACGCAAAACGCACTAGTCATCTCACGCACGGTAACACCGTAGTTCTGCTGTCCGAGAGCAAGCGATGCCAAACCGATATCTGTAATAGTCGAACCATCATCAAGAGTAGCACTCTCTATCAAACTGTAAAAGCCGAGCTGATCTGTAAGATATGAAAACGACCTCTGCTCTCCGAGCATCATAAGGGTCTTTATCGAGACTGTGTTTACAGATCTTGTTATAGCATCATCTATGGTAGTAAGTCCGCTGTACTTGACAGGGAGGTTCTTAGGCCATGCAACGGGATCGTCAGGATCGTCACCGAAATTGACAGGAACGTCATCCACTACTGTTCCCCAGTTTACTATATCCTCCTCGACCGCAGGACCGTATACTGCAAGGGGCTTGATAGAAGATCCGGATGCTCTGACACTTTGTGCTGCCAGGTTGAGTATTCGGTTCTCTGTCTTCTCTCCTCTGCCTCCCACTATTCCGAGCAGGTCCCCGGTATAAGGGTCGCAAATAACCATCGCAGACTCAGCCGGAACTCCGCTCACCTGTTTTTTGAGTGCTTTTTCAAATACTCTGTTGTCGCAATACACTTCTGTAAGGGCATTCTGAACCTCAGGGTCCATCAGAGTGTATATCTGAAGTCCGCCGGAGTATATCTTGTTGCTTGCTACCTGCCGTGTGTAATTATAGGTCTTCATAAGATCTGTAATTACATCCTCGATAACCGTATCTGTATACCACGAATTTGTAGCAATTGTGGTAGATACCTCGGTGAGGTTAAGCGTGATCTCCTGATCAAATGCGGAATCGAACTCCTGCTGCGTAATATACCCCTGTGCAAGCATCTCCTGGAGTATTATGTCACGTCTTTCCTGGTTGTTTTCGGGGTTCTGTACAGGATCGTACTTGGTAGGCATGTTAGTGATCGACGCTATACATACGCACTCAATGAGGCTAAGCTCGCTTACCTTCTTTCCAAAGTAAGTATTTGCCGCCGACTGAACTCCGTAACATCTCTGAGAAAGAGGAATTATGTTAAGATACAGCTCAAGTATCTCCTCTTTTGACTTTGATTTTTCCAGATTGAGTGCACACACGATCTCCTGCACCTTTCTCTGAATAGTCACGTCGTCATACTGGGTAATGTTCTTTATCAACTGCTGAGTAATCGAAGATCCTCCGTATGAGCTGTTTCCTGTAAAAAACTTCATAACAGCAGAACCTGTTCTGACCCAGTCAACTCCTGCATGATCCCAAAAACGCTTGTCTTCGATCGCAACGAAGGCGTCCTTCAGATCCTGCGGTATCTGCTCATAGTCAGCCCAGAGGCTGTTCTGCTCTCCGTACAAACGCTGATCCTCAAGCTCAACCGCATCTCCTGTACGGCTCAGTCTCGAATCTGCATCCTCATAGTCCATATAGTAGATCTGAGTAGTCTGGCTTGTTCCGCCCGTAGCCAAAAGCGACTCGTCTATGTTCGGGTCGATATAATTCTTTATATAGATCGAAAATGCACACGCTACGATCACGCCTGTGATGATGCATATAAGAAGAATGGTAAAGATAACATTAAACAGATAAGAGAAGACCTTGAAAAAGCCTTTTCCTGCCAGACGCATACTGTTCAGTATCTCCGCCTCCCAATCGACCTTTATCTTCTTTTTAATTATGTTATTCTGCTCGAGCTCTTTTTTCACGACAGTTTCCTTTCAAAAAAAGCATGTTGGTATTTAGATACTTTTCTGTTTCTATTATTATCCATTTCGCCGCAGTTATTACATGAATAAACACTTGATGCATACTTGCGGATTTTGGTGAAATAATAATGTCAAAACACGGTTGATCCCAACGAGGTAATAAAATGAACAGACAAACAAAAGCAAAAGATATCGTTTATCTGATAATAATGTCAGTCACGCTCGCCCTGTGTATCACGCTGACAGTAATGCTCGGAATATTCGGAAGCAAGGTAGCCGGCACAGAGAAATTTCTGGAAGAGCACAAATGCATGCCTTCAGACAATAATGCAAAGCCTGATGCCGAAACGCAAAACGTAACAGTCTCCCCTGAGCCTATGTATGTACTGGGAGAAAAAGAAGGCAAGCTCACCATATACGGTCCTGACCGATCTACAGTCATAGACATACTCGACACCTATGTTTATTCTCTGCCGCTGTCAGACAGAGAGGCAGTGTCAGACGGTATCGCCGTATTCTCGGTAAACGAGCTGATCTCTCTAATAGAGGATTATACATCCTAAGAGACGTTTTGTCAATTTATGCAACGAAATATTTACCAATAATCAACATTTTACACGCTTCCCGTACCACACGCAGACTCTTTTGCAGCTTCTGCCGGTTTCGGGGAGCTTTGTTTTCTGTTATAGCCAAAGTTCCAGGTACCCCATTATCTCAAAACTACACAATCATTACCAAGAAGCATAGATAACTCCGCGATAAGCTTCTGCGAGCAGTCTGCCCCGCTGCCGTTATAGGTGCTGTATGTGCCGTTAGACTCATCGTATAGTACCACAGGTATAGCTCCTGAGAATATCTCTACGAGATTAATTGCCTTTTTCGCTTTCTCCGAATGCAGACTATCGAGCTTTAAATACAGCTTTGAAGGTTTGATCTGTCTGCTCGGCACTTGCTTTTTAGGAGCGAGAGGGCCTTTATTTATGTACTCATTCATGCAACCTTGTTTGTAGTCACCGTCGCAAACAAGTGCCGCTATAGTATTTGCGATCACTCTCGGACGTTCCTCGTCCCTTAGCTGTACAGATCCAAGGACATATATTCCCTGCTCCGGCACAAGATACCGAGAGCTGCTCTCATATATCTTTGGGAATATAACGATCTCGATCTCCGATGTCCTGTCTTCTACTGTCACAAATGCCATTTTCTCGCCCTTTTTGGTAGTCATGTCAGATACTCTGGTAATCACTCCTACGAGGCGTACCCGGCATCCGTCCTGAAGTGTAACGCCGTTTCCCTCCGACTCTTCCGCTTGTGCACTACCGTTGATCTCGATAGCGGATGATACTTCACCTATCTCTGCAAGAGACAGCTTATAGTCGTCGAGCATGTGCCCTGAAAAATACATACCACTCGCCTCTTTTTCAAGGGTAAGAAGCTGCTTTTGAGTATACTCGGGCATGTCAGGGTAATCGTAGCCTTTTTTCTCCATCTCATCTTCAAAGGCACTGAACATATCTATTTGTCCGGCTACCTCGCTTCTTCCACGCTCGGCCAGTGCATCCATCTGTTTTTCGTAGGTAGCATATAGCTGAGACCTCTTAGCTCCCAATCCATCGAATGCACCGCTTTTGATCAGAGACTCGATCTGACGCTTGTTCAGTCCCGGAGTATCCTGCATTCTTGACAAAAAATCTTCAAATGAGGAAAAATTCCCCCTTTTTCTTTCTTGAATAATGCTCTCTATAAACTGTTGCCCCACATTCTTGAGTGCTAACAGCCCAAATCGAATGTCTTTCCCCACCACGGTAAAACTGACTCCGCTTTCGTTTATGCTGGGCGGGAGGACCTTGATAGAGAACTTTGCAGCCTCACCGATATATTCTGCGGTTTTCTCAAAGTTGCCAAGCACACTCGACAAGAGAGACGCCATGTAATACTTTGTGTAATGTGCCTTCAGATACGCTGTTCTGTAAGAGATCACGGCATACGCCGCGGCGTGGCTCTTGTTAAATGCATACGACGCAAAAGAAGCCATCTCATCAAACAGGGCATTCGCACAATCAGAGGATATATTATTATTTTTGCAGCCGTCTACAAACTTGCTCCGCTCAGCCTCCATCGCATCTGCTTTCTTCTTGGACATAGCTCGACGAACAAGATCAGCATGTCCGAAGCTAAAGCCGCCGAGTTTGCGGACTATCTGCATTACCTGCTCCTGATACACTATACATCCGTATGTAGATGATAGTATACTCTCAAGCTCCGGGTGCAGATACTCAAAGCTTTGCCTGCCGTGGCGTCTTTCTATATAACGCGGAATTGAGTCCATAGGACCCGGGCGGTACAAAGCTATCGTGGCTATAATATCATCAAGAGAGTCCGGCCTCAGTCCTGTCAATACCTGACGCATTCCGCCGCTCTCAAGCTGAAACACTCCATTGGTGTTCCCGGCTGATATAAGCCTAAATGTTTTCTTATCATCCAGAGGTATTCGGCTGATATCAAACATCTCACCCGTACTCTCAAAAATCTGCCGCTCTGCCTCGTGAATGATGGTAAGATACCGTAGAGCCAAAAAATCAAACTTGACAAGTCCGAGCTTTGCTACTGTGTTCATATCAAACTGGGTAACGACAGTCTCTCCGTTTCTCGCGAGAGGCACATAATCCGAAACAGGAAGCTCGCTTATTACAACGCCCGCCGCATGTGTAGATGCATTTCTGGGCATCCCCTCAAGCGACATCGCAATGTCAATGAGCCTGCGTGCTTGCTCATCCGAGTCATATATCTCTCTGAATTTCTTTGTTTTCATAGCGTCGGAGAGTGTGACATCCAATCCTCTCGGGACCGCCTTTGCTACTGCGTCAACCGAGCCGTAGCTCATGCCGAGTGCTCTGCCTACGTCTCTTATCGAGGCTCTCGCTGCCATTGTACCGAAGGTAATGATCTGAGCTACATGATCGGAACCGTAACGCTGCTTTACATATTCTATGACTTCATCACGTCTGTTGTAGCAAAAGTCCACGTCAAAGTCAGGCATACTTACTCTCTCGGGATTGAGAAATCTCTCAAAAAGCAGATCAAACTTGATAGAATCGACATCGGTGATACCGACAAAAAATGCAATTATACTGCCTGCCCCCGAACCTCTGCCCGGACCTACGGGAATACCTCGGGACTTTGCATATCCGACATAATCCGCCACAATGAGATAATAATCGGCAAAGCCCATCTTTCCAATTACATCAAGCTCATATTCGGCACGCTCGATATATTCATCTCTGGTATGACAGTCAAAGCTGATCTGACCTGCCGCTATCCTTTGCTCGAAGCCCTCATAGGCTCTTTTGCACAGCAGCTGTCGTGTATCCTCTCCGTCTTCTGTTGGGTATTTTGGTAAAAACAGGCGGTCTTCCTCAAATGAAAAATCGCACATTTCGGCTATTTTCGAGGTATTTTCAACCGCACCGGGATAAAGCGAAAACAGCTCATGCATCTGCTCGGTGCTCTTGTAATAAAACTCATCAGTCTCAAAACCGATAGGTCTGCCGTCTGTGATAACGTTTGCCGTTTGGATACACATCAGAACCGCCTGGTTGAATGCATCCTCTTTTTTCAGATAATGCACATCATTTGTAGCAACAAGCTCTATACCCGTTTTTCTGGATATTTCAGCCAAAGCTCCGCACACAGCTCTGTCATCAGAGAGAAAATGATCCTGAAGCTCCAGATAAAAATTCCCTCGTCCGAACATCCCTTCAAGCATCAAGGCATACTCGCACGCACCGTCAAAATCCCCGGACAAGATCAGCCTCGGTATTCTTCCCGCCAGACAAGCAGACAAGCACACCAGTCCCTCTGTATGTCCTCTCAACAGCTCCAGATCTATTCTCGGTTTAGAGTAAAAACCGTTGACGTAAGATTCTGAAACAAGCTTTATTAGATTTTTGTAGCCCTGTGTATTTTTGCAAAGCAACACAAGATGGTCGCCCCCGGTATCCTTTTTTCCCTCTCTGTCAGACATAGAGCGTGGAGCTACGTACATCTCGCATCCGATGATTGGCTTTACACCTTCATCCCGGCACGCACAGAAAAAAGCGTATGCACCGAAGAGATTTCCGTGGTCGGTTATCGCAACGGCACTATGACCTGCATCTCGTGCCGCCTTCGGTATGTCGGAAATCCTGCATGCACCGTCAAGTAGGCTGTATTCAGTATGCAAGTGCAAATGAACAAAATCCCCCATACGCCCTTCTCCTTTCATTTTTTATTTTTGTTTTTGCGACTGCTCGTATATCGAATAGATACGGTTAAGTCTGTGCAGTACACCCGACTTTGACACAGTAGGTGTCATCATTGTCCCGAGAGCGGAAAGTGAGCATTCCGGGTGCTGTACACGCAGTCTTGCCGCTTCATAAAGCTCCGAGTCAAGTCCTGTGAGTCGGTCGTTGTCTGTGAGCCATTCTATTGCTGTAATATACTTTTTTGCCGAAGCTATACTTTTCTTTATATTATTTACTTCTATGTTTATTGCTCTGTTAGTGTTGTTTCGGTACTCATTTTCTATCTTCTGATTGATAAAATCAAAAAGCACTCTCTGCATCCCGCAAACAGCGAGAAAATCTTCTATTGCCGCACTCGCACGAAGGTAAAATACCCCTTTTTTCCCCATTACTCTGTAGCAAGGTTCTATACCCGCCTCGCGTAAAGCACGTTCTGCGATCTCCTTGTATCCGAGGTCTATCCGTATAGACAAATAATAGTCACGTCTCGGATCATTTATACTTGTGCACGTGCATAAAAGCCCGCACAAAAACGCTGACCGGCACAAAGAGCATTTGATACAGCTCTCATAACCGTGCACAGGATCATTTAATAAAGAAGCCGCCCCGGCTGAAGAAAAGCTCAAAACGTATTCAACGGCTTTTTTCCCTGCCTCACGGCTTTGTGCTTCCCTTCCGAACTGCTCCTTTATCAGCTTGAGCATAAGCTCACACAGCTGCTGTGTCTTTACCCTGAGCGTGATCTCTGACGGTACTGTGAGCTTTGCACCTCCGAGTAGTATTCCCAGAGCAAAAGATCGGCGACAGCACTGGTTTTTTCTCTGTATTGTGACAGCCTCACCGATACAAATTTCGGTAAAGGACATCTCTCTCTCAGCCAAGGTACTCGACCTCGCATTCTATATTGAGTCCGT
>JAZNOK010000056.1:0-3254 GCA_045580775.1 Eubacteriales bacterium | reverse complement strand
TCCTAAGACCGCTTGGCCTCCGACTTCACCGTGGTGACCGATAAGCATGGTTGCATCGGATCCCTTGACTATGATGCGTGTGATTCCCTCCTCATCAACATATCCTTCGGCTGTCGCACTAAGGCCCAGGTTTTTGAGTGTGGTACGAACGAACACAAGCGAAGCACAGTCATCAGACACAGGTGTGCCCACAGGAGCCTGTGTCTGTGTGCTTGCATCAGGCTCTGCATTTTTCGGAGCTTCCTGCTTCTTCTGTGTATCCTGCTTTTTCTGTGCAGGCTTCTTGTCCGCACGGCCAATATTCTTCTTCTGCTCGGGTTTGCAATCGGGCTTTTTCTCCTCTGCCTTGGGTGCGGCTACACTCTCCTCGTCTGCTTCCTCGTATACGCGTACCTTTGCAGGCTTTGAGCCTATTCCGAGAAAACCTTTCTTGTCGTATTCAAGTATCTCGAAATTAAATCCGTCGATAGTCTCTATACCGAGACCTTTTTTTGCATTTTCAAGTGCCTCGTCGACCGTCTTTCCCGTGGCTGTGTATGATCTCTTTTCCATTATTTTTTACTGTCCTTTTTACTTCTTTTTTCTGTTGTATTTGTCGCTCTCGTCCTTGAGTGCCGGAGCCTCACCTATCATTCTGTCCGCTATAGCGGCATCCTTCTTTTGCTGTTCGGTCGGCTCGGTCTCTTCATTTTGGACCTCTTGGGGCTCTGCCTTTTGTTCCTGCTTCTTAGGAGCGGGAGCAGGCTCGTCATCATCGTCCTCGTCTATGCGATGCAGAGAACGGGGCTTTTCGCCTTCACGTCTCTCGGGACGAGAGGTGTTCTGAGAGCTTTGGTCCTTTTTCATTGCCTTCTGCATAGCCTTGATCTCCTCCTCGGTATATTTGGGAAGGGGCATGAGCTTGGCTATTACAAATCTCTCAAAGAGTGAAAGAATATTCTGGAACACCCAGTAAATACCGATAGCTCCGCTCATGATGTAGGCGAAGTACACGGTCATCAGAGGAAGGGTAAGCTCCATTATCTTCATAGATGTCTGCTGTGAAGGATCCTCTCCTATCGGCTGAGGCTGGAACTTCTTCATAATCTTGGTAGAAAGATACTGCATACCGAAGTTGAGTGCAGGTACGATCAGCATGATGTTGAAGAAATTGTTACCCGCTACAGCAGTTCTGTATTGTGCAGGGGAATAACCGAAGTTAAGTCCGAAAAGCGTAAAGTCGGGCAAAGATGACATAAAGCTGTCGAATGCAAAAGTGCCATCAACCGCCTTCACCGCATTGATAAAGGTCTGCAGGCTATCACCCGCAAGATCCTGTATGGCTGTGATCATGGATATCTGATCAGCCGAGGTAAAGGTGGTAACGTTCTTTATTTCGTTGAGCACCGTCGCCATAGCCTCGACAACATCCTTGTCTACTCCGCTGATATATGATATCGGCGAACGGATAACTCCGTAGAGTATGATGATTATCGGGAACTGAATAAACATCGGCAGACAACCGCTGAACGGCGAGTAACCCTCTCTCTGGTACAGAGACTGGATCTCTTCCTGCAGCTTTAGCTGAGTAGCTCTGTCGGTACGTCCCTTGTACTTATTGCGTACAGCGAGTTCCTTAGGACGAAGCTGTGCCTGCTTGATGCTGTTTTTTTGCTGTTTGATATCAAGGGGAATGAATATCACCTTTGCAAATACTGCAAATATGAGCAGAGCAAGAATGTAATTGCCTGTCCATCCGTTAAAAAGGGATATCAATTTTCCTATCCATACATAAATAAAATCGAACATTTCTTACCGTTTATGCGAGTCTCTCGCATCCTTTCAAATATTCACCGCTGATGTTTTGTATCGTCATGCTTGCATTTTTTCTCAGGTACGGGATCATATCCCGCACGGCAGAATGGGTTACAGCGAAGTATCCGCCATACCGTAAGTGCAAACCCAACGAAAAAGCCACGTTTCTCAAATGCCTCGAGGGCATAGGCAGAACAGGTCGGTGTAAACCTGCAACATCTCGGTTTTATCGGTGAAATAAACTTACGATAGAGCTTTATCAAATATATGAATATATATTTCATTTCTTATTCTTTTATCAGCTCTAGTTTTTTGAGTGCCTTGACAAGTTCTGTCTCGATATCAGAGGTCTTTTTGCCAATGGCTGCCGCACGCGAAGCTATCACAACAAGATAACCCTGCCTGACGGCATACTTTTTCTCTGTGAGTCTGTATGCCTCACGGAGTATACGCTTCACTCTGTTGCGTCCTACGGCCTTGGTATCTGATTTTTTAGGTACTGCCAGTCCTACACGGTTGTACTTTTCTTTGAGGGGATTAGCTTTTGCCAGCTTGTTTGCCTTCAGATCCTTTAGCACATACACCGTAATAGACGGACATACACACTTCTTTCCTTTGGCGTAGGTCTTGTGATACAGGTGATGCTCACAAATCGTTTTATACTTCATATTACCGCTTTCGATATTTGTAATTTTGAAAATCTTAAACAAAAATCTCCGCAAAAGCACCGACGAGTGGTCTTGCGGAGATCGCACTTTAAACGAGGCTGTGCTGCCTCAACGGCAAAAAGGCGGCATCCGGAACTAGATGTCCGTCAGTACCGCCGCTAAACTCGATCTTAGTATGTGAGACGAGCTCTGCCCTTTGCGCGTCTTCTCTTGAGAACTTTTCTGCCGTTAGCAGTAGCCATTCTCTTTCTAAAGCCATGCTCCATCTTTCTCTGGCGTTTTTTCGGCTGGTATGTTCTGAGCATTCTATTGCACCTCCCTTACACGGTCTGGAAGCGTGTAAAATTTTGTATTGACAATTTGTTACTCCTCATTATCTCATAAAAAAACGCGATTGTCAAGTGCTTTTTCAAAAGTATTTCGCATACATATATTAAAAAAGGGATGAAACACCTCCGCATCTTGCTCTGTCTGTAATTTTTTTTCTCGGTTCATTTTTAATAATTACAATATTTTCAGATCAAACAGCAAAAATATTTTCTCAAAAAGTGTTGACAATTAACATTCCTTATGCTATAATGTCATGCGTGTGAAAAAGCACACCGAATTTCATAGGATGGCGCCATAGCCAAGTGGTAAGGCGCGGGTCTGCAAAACCTTGATCCCCGGTTCAAATCCGGGTGGCGCCTCCAAAAAGAAAAGTCACACATTGTGTGGCTTTTTCTTTTTGTACTTTTCACTATTCTCTCTTCACTTTTCACTCTTCTCTAAAAAGTGTGTGACTTTTCCAGA
>JAZNOK010000055.1:0-4076 GCA_045580775.1 Eubacteriales bacterium | reverse complement strand
GTTCTCGTTATCGTACCAAGAAACAACCTGAACCTGATATGTGTCGTCATCGATCTTAGCTACCATTGTCTGAGTAGCATCGAAGAGAGAGCCGTAACGCATGCCGATTACGTCGGAGGAAACGATTTCGTCTGTGTTGTAACCGAAGGATTCGGAAGCAGCAGCCTTCATAGCAGCGTTGATGCCTTCCTTGGTAACATCCTTGCCCTTAACAACTGCAACAAGAATAGTAGTAGAACCTGTGCAGGTAGGAACTCTCTGAGCAGAACCGATAAGCTTGCCGTTGAGCTCAGGAATTACAAGACCGATAGCCTTAGCAGCACCGGTGGAGTTAGGAACGATGTTCTGAGCACCTGCACGAGCACGGCGAAGGTCTCCCTTTCTATGAGGACCGTCAAGGATCATCTGGTCGCCTGTGTATGCATGAACGGTTGTCATGATACCGCTCTGAATGGGTGCATAGTCATTGAGTGCCTTAGCCATAGGAGCGAGGCAGTTTGTAGTGCAGGAAGCAGCGGATATGATCTTGTCTTCCTTTGTAAGAGTGTTCTCGTTTACGCTGAATACGATGGTAGGAAGATCCTTGCCTGCGGGAGCGGAAATAACTACCTTCTTTGCACCTGCATCAATATGAGCCTGAGACTTGTCCTTTGAGCAGTAGAAACCTGTGCACTCAAGAACAACATCTACTCCGAGCTCACCCCAAGGAAGCTCAGCTGCCTTAGGCATAGCATAGATTGTGATCTCCTTACCGTCTACGGTAATAGAACCGGGAGTAACTACTGTCTTTCCATCTTCAGCAAATACAGGCTCCTTGGACTCTACTGTGTGTCCCTGTGCAACATAGCTGCCCTGAGCTGTATCGTACTTGAGAAGATGAGCGAGCATCTTGGGGCTTGTAAGGTCGTTTATAGCAACTACCTCATAACCCTCAGCACCAAACATCTGTCTGAACGCAAGGCGTCCGATACGGCCAAAACCGTTAATAGCAACTTTAACTGCCATTTTTCAATCCTCCGTTATATAAAAAAATTATTTACTTGGGTCAGTTTTCACCACTAATTATTTTATCACAAATTTTCAACTATACAATACTTTTGTTTAAAATTTATCATTTTTGTAATATTTTTATAAAACAGAGGCTCAAAAATCAGCTATTTTATAAAAAATACTAAACTTTACCATATTTTATTGTATTTTTTTCCGTAATGACAGATCCGAGTCAATACAAACACAGTCCGACTCACAGAGAAAAACACAAAATCGTTATAAACTTGCCGCTTTGTTGACATAAAGTGCAAAACATGCTATAATTTTGACAAATCCAGCACAAATATGCAAATAAACGGAGGAAAAGATGGATCTACTTTACGGAAACGCCCTGGTCGGTCAGTCAGGAGGACCTACCGCTGCTATCAACGCAACTCTTTCCGGAGTTATAAAAGGTGCCTACGAAGCACACAACAAGGGAATAATAGGCACTTTGTACGGTATGAAAAACGGCATTCTCGGCTTTGGAGAAGGAAAAATGATAGACCTGTCCGCTTTTTGGAACGACAAAGAAAAGCTTGCCCTTCTCGAAACAACACCGGCCGCGGCTCTTGGATCTTGCAGAAAAAAGCTCCCCGATCCTCTCTCTCTTGACGGAGAAGCTGAGTACGAGCATCTGCTGTCTCTTTTTAGAAAATACAATATTAGATACTTCTTCTATATCGGCGGCAACGACTCGATGGATACGGTAGCAAAACTCTCCAAATACACAAATTCTCACGGATATCAGATGCGTATTATCGGAGTACCGAAAACCATAGACAATGATCTCGCAGGTACAGACCACACTCCGGGCTTTGGATCCGCTGCAAAATTTGTAGCAACGGTATGCTCTGAGATAGCACTCGACTGTGCTGTATATAATATTAAAGCCGTAACCATTGTTGAAATAATGGGCAGAGATGCCGGATGGCTAACCACAGCTTCTGCTCTCGGATCTGCAAACGGAACAGCAGCTCCCGATCTGATATATCTTCCTGAATATCCGTTCAGTCTTGACTCATTCTATGAAGACATCAAACGGCAGTTCAAAAATAAGCCAAACATCGTCGTAGCTGTATCCGAGGGTATAAGAACTGCAGACGGACGCTATGTCACAGAATCCACCCAATCCTCCGAGCTTGATGTATTCGGACACAAACAGCTCGCAGGAACAGGTGCATTTCTTGCTGCGGCAGTAAAAGCTAAATTCGGATGCAAAACAAGAGCAGTCGAGTTAAATCTCCCCCAAAGATGTGCAGCACACATTCTATCCGCAGCCGACATAGATGAATCGGTAAGAATAGGAAAAGCAGCTGTAAAAAAAGCAGTATCTGGCATCAGCGGCAGAATGATCACAGTAACAAGAGGATCTGACGGAAGAATGTCCATCGGATCAAAGGACGTACAGAAGATCGCAAACGCTGTAAGGACCGTTCCGTCATCATATATTAATAAGGATGGAAACTACGTGACCGAAGAATGCATAAATTACCTCATTCCCTTGGTCGAAGGAGAAAAGAAACTCAAATACAAAAACGGCACACCGATCTTTTTTAAATTCTGATATCATACTAACAGGAAATACAAAACCCGATGTCAAAGCCTCGGGTTTGGGTTGTAAAACAAAAAAGGAAGACCATCAGCAAGTCTCTGTAAAATTAGCGGTAAATTTGAAATGAGCCACCACGTTTTTTGTGGTGGCTTTTGCTATGAAAAAAACAAAGAAGCTCTTGCTGTGAGGTGTTAAAACAGGATTCATTTTTTCAACGATGTTCTCCATTCACATATCATTTGATTAACTTCCGTCTGGGTCATTTTTGAAGCATCATCCCACGCTTGCGGGAAATAAGTTTGCACAAAGCGTATTTGCTCTTGTTTGGGTACATGGTCAGACGGAATCAATAATTTTTGCATATGGATTGCTCTAACAGTTTGCTTGAATATTTCATTTTTATCATCTAATGATAGCTGACTATATCTTCTAATTATAATCTTTCCCAATGATTCTTGTTTTAGAATTTCATTATATACATTATCAATTTGTGTTTCTTTTTCAATGGATATAGAAATTCCGGAAGTATATACACCTTTCATATGAGTGGGGGTGATCACAGGATTATCGCCGTTGCATTCATAAATGCTTCCAGTTACCTTGTTATAAAAATCGTAAAGCATATTATCGTAATGTTCGACAAAAACCACTTTGCCATTTTCATTCTCACTAAAAGTTACCCATTTGTAAGAACGATTCCATATGTAAAACAGAGCAATACAATAGCTTGGCGTAAAACATATCACGGGGTTTGATATTGCATTGGTTTGTGTAGCGAACGGTTCTAATTTCTTTATGTTTTGAATTTGAGTTCCGTGATATAGATTCATATCAATACTCCCATAGCTTTTAGTATACTAATATTGCATCATAAAATGGGTACATTGTCAAGGAACATCAGTTGCAAATCCATTTTGTGATGCTTGCATCTGTGGCAAGCATAGCACATGGCAGTCCACCGTGCCAAATCGAGCAGAAGCCCGAACCCACCATCCGCAGAAGGAGGGCACATATAAGGCTCCCTTGAGTAAAGGGAGGCTTTGGCAAGTTGTCGCTGATAAAAAACCACCAATGATTTTCCTTGGTGATGTTAGTGCGTTATCCGCTAAGAATGCAGAGACGAGGGGCTTCTTTTTTATTGCAGTTTATTCTTTTATAGTTTATAGTTTAAAACTTTTATTATCTATTTTTTAAAAATGGAGAATATTCCCTTTTTCTCTTCCTCGGCAACGCTGATGTCACCTGTATTATAACCTTCTTTTTCGATCACGCTCCTGAGCTTTATTTCATCAAGAGGAAGCTCCGAGAGAATAACGCACTCTGCGTCCTTATGGGAGCTGGCAGCTTTTTTTACACTAAAGTTATTGCAAACTGCATTGTTAACATGAGACTCACACATCGGACACATCATACCTTCTACTTTTATTATTGTCTTTATCATTGCTATTTTCCTTTCTTAGTTTGTAAGGTAGTTCCCGCTAACTTGAATTAT
>JAZNOK010000054.1:0-2289 GCA_045580775.1 Eubacteriales bacterium | reverse complement strand
ATGCTTATTTCGGGCGGTTTTTCTAACTGAAAATATAAAAAGACGGTACTAGTGTCATGCTTCGATGTTTTTGTTTATGAGAGAGTCTAGCATCTTTCGGGCGAGCTGTGCTGTCGAGGTCTGCTTTCCGCTTGAGATAATAAATTCGAGCTGCATTTTTGCATCGTCTATTCTGCCCACAGCGGCATAAGCACGTGCCAGCTCATAGGCTCTTGAGACGGTCTTTCTCGGAGTGAGGTCTGCTTTTTGCTCGCATTTGCAGATTATCCCCTCATAATTTCCGAGTCGGAACATTTCGTAGGTCTGTGCGTGGTCTGCTATGACCGACAGGGACTCTTTTACTTTTCCCGGGCGTAGGGCGTTGTATTCTGCAGCGAACCTGCCGTATGCGTAGTCAGCTCCGTTATAGTCTTCGAGCATCTCGCATGCTACTGCGTAGTTGTTGAGATAGATCAAACGAAAGTTTGCGGGCAGACGGCAGCTATCAATGTCGATGGAGAGCAGCAGGTCTTTTGCTCTTTGAAAGTCTCCCATCTCCAGAATAGCGGCACATTGATTGATGAGCAGAGAGCTGCGAGTGTTTGCAGGAAGCCTTTTGCATGAGAGCATCTGTTCTGTTGCAATATACAGAGGCATCGGATCGAAATTTTCCAGAGCTTCGACCGCAGGCAGAAGAATGCAGTTGAAAGGGGCGTTTACCAGCAAGTAATATGCAAATAGCAAAAGCAGATCCAAAATAATTATCAGACCGAACGGAATGTCGGATAAAAGGCTGAATACAAAAAACGGTATGAAGATGAGAATAACGTACAGCACCGTAATGAGCGTGCGGTGCCGAATAAGGAAAAGAGCGGTCTTGTTCATTTTGTCTCCTTTGCTTGCAGGGGTTGTCTGCGTTTACAATATACTTACATTGTGATTATAATGCAAAGCAACCGCTTTGGTCAAGAGATGAAGAAAATTAATGTACAAAAACCGCCCAATACCCCCGAGATTATTAAGAATTTTTTAAAAAACTATTGTTTTTTTGTGTAGCATTGTGTAAAATACAGTAGTAGAGTGCGGTGTTATCTGCACGAAAGCAAAAAAAGGGTACATACCCAAAAACGGAGGAAGAAAAATGAAAAAACTACTGGCACTTTTTCTTGCAGCTCTGATGGTTGTCGGTATGGTCGGCTGCGGAAACGCAAGCACGGGCAAGGCTGATTTTAAGGTTGGAGCTATCTACATCAACTCAAAGAACGATACAGCGGGCTACACATACGCTCACCACAATGGTATCGTTACCGCTATGAAGGAGCTCGGACTCGACACAGAGAAGCAGCTCTTTATCGTTGATGAGGTTCCCGAGGACAAGGAGAAGGTACGTTCTGCTGTCGATACTCTCGTAGGTAACGGCGTTGATATTATCTTCGGTATCTCCTTCGGATACATTGACGCTATGGAAGAAGCAGCAAAGGAATATCCCGATGTTATCTTCTCTCATGCAACAGGCTACAAGTCAAATGAAACAAACTTCAACAACTATTTCGGACGTGCATACCAGGCAAGATACCTTGCAGGTATAGCTGCAGGTCTCAAGAGCCTGCAGACAGGCAACAACAACGTAGGTTACGTTGCTGCATACGGCACTGAGTACGCAGAGACAGCATCCGGTATCAACGGATTTGCACTCGGTGTACAGGCAGTAAACCCCAACGCTACCATCACTGTAAAGAAGCTCGGTGCATGGGCAGATGAGGTAAACGAGAGTGCATTTGCAAAGGAGCTCATCGAGTCCTACAAGTGCGGCGTTATCTCTCAGCACTGTGACTCTGCTCAGCCTCAGATCGCGGCTGAGAACGCAGGAGTATTCGGATGCGGATACAACTCCGATATGACTCCCGACGCACCCAAGGCACACCTCACCGCTGCTATCTGGCACTGGAATGTATACTACAAGACAGCAATGCAGGCAGCTATGGACTGCGGCACCGCTGACAAGTTCGTATCAAAGATGGGCTCAGGTGCATACTACGGCGGACTGAAGGAGAACTTTGTTGACGTATCTGCACTCAGCGAGAACTGTGCACCCAACACCGACAAGGCGATCGCAGCAGTACGCGATCTTATCGTCAAGGGCGAGTGGGATGTATTCTCCGGAGTTAAGCTCACAATAGCAGCAGACGGAACCGTAACCAAGGCTGATGCTGATCTCTGTGACAACGCAGGCAACGTTATCGTTAAGGCGGGCGGAGCTTCTGTTGAGGACAGCGTTATCACCGGCACCATGAACTACTATGTAGCAGG
>JAZNOK010000053.1:0-5892 GCA_045580775.1 Eubacteriales bacterium | reverse complement strand
TTATCACCGGCACCATGAACTACTATGTAGCAGGTGTCAAGGAAGGCTGATTTATAGAGTGAGGAAAGGGCAAGGCGGCGAATGCCGCCTTGCCCGGGCCTCTTGAAAATGCAAGACAGCAAACAAAGATGGCTTTTGCTTGTTGTCTTGCATTTTTGAGATGTATAGAAAAAAGGAGGGGCGATTTATGGCACATGAGTATGCCATTGAGATGAAAGGCATAACCAAAGCCTTCGGCAGCGTCATAGCAAACAAGGGAGTAGATCTCAATGTCCGTCAGGGCGAGATACTCGCATTGCTCGGAGAAAACGGCTCGGGTAAGACTACGCTTATGAACATGCTCTCGGGAATATACAAGCCCGACAGCGGCAGCATATACATAGATGGGAAAGAGGTCTCGATAGACTCTCCCGAGGACTCGAAAAAGCTTGGTATCGGTATGGTGCATCAGCATTTCAAGCTTGTTGATGTATTTAGTGCCGCTGACAATATCTGGATGGGAAAGGAACGCCCGGGATTTGTCCTGAAAAAGTCAAGATACAGCGAAATACACAAGATCACCGAGAAGTTCGGATTTGACATAGACCCCGAGAAAAAGGTATACAACATGTCCGTCTCGGAAAAACAGACTCTGGAGATAATCAAGGTACTCTATTACGGAGCGAAGATCATTATACTCGATGAGCCGACAGCGGTGCTGACGGTCCAGGAGATAGAGAAACTGTTTTCGGTTCTGCGTAGGATGAAAGAACAGGGACATGCGATCATCATCATCACGCACAAGCTAAACGAAGTCATGGATATATCCGACAGAGTAGCTATCCTCCGAAAGGGTGAGTACATTACTACCGTCAATACGGCACAGACCACAGAGCAGGAGCTGACCGAGTGGATGGTAGGAAGAAAGATAGATCTCAATATCGATCGTCCTACAGTCGAGACGACAAGGCCGCTTCTTGAGGTACGCGATCTTACCGTAAAAAATGACGAGGGAGCTGTCGCCATCGACAATGTCAGCTTTTATATCAGAGGCGGCGAGATACTCGGCGTTGCAGGTATAGCAGGATGCGGACAGAAGGAGCTGTGTGAGGCCATTGCGGGACTTCGCCGGATCAGCTCCGGCCAGATGATACACAAGGGCGACAATATAGTCGGTCTTCCTCCAAAGGCTATCCTCGAGAAGGGAATATCAATGTCATTTATTCCCGAGGACAGACTGGGCATGGGACTTGCCCCTTCGATGTCGATCACGGATAATATGCTTCTCAAGAGCTATCGAGAGGGAAAGGGACCTTTTGTAGACAGAAAGAGAGGAAGGGCAGATGCCGAGCAGGTCATAGAGCAACTCGGAGTAGTGACCCCTTCGACCGAAACTCCGGTGAGACGTCTTTCGGGAGGAAATGTACAGAAGGTACTGCTCGGACGAGAGATCAAGTCAGGTCCGAACGTCATAGTTACGGCATACCCGGTAAGAGGACTGGATATCAACTCCTCATACGCAATATATAACATACTTAACAAGCAAAAACAGGACGGAGTAGGCATTCTGTTTGTAGGTGAGGATCTTGACGTTATGATCGCTCTGTGCGACAAGATAGCCGTGCTCTGCCACGGAAAGCTCATGGGTGTAGTGCACGCTCACAAAACATCAAAGGAAGAGCTTGGCCTTATGATGACGGGTGCTTTGGATCTCAGAGTAAAGAGCGAGGACAAGACCGCAGGAATAGCCAAAGATACGCTCTTTGGTAAAACAGAAGAAAGAGAGGGATGAGCATGGGTATTCATATAGTAAAACGCGACAGCTGTGCTTTGCATAAGCGTATCATGCTATACGTTTCGGCTGTGTTCATCGCTTTGTTTGCGGGTGCGGTCATACTTCTCGCTATAGGAGTAAACCCCATAGACTACTACTACCGTATGTTCACTATGGGAATGGTAGGAAACAGAATAGCATACAAGACATTTATCAATTATCTCAAGGAATTTGTTCCGCTTGTTTTGACCAGCGTCGCATTGTCGCTCGCATTTAAGATGCGTTTTTGGAACATCGGCGGAGAGGGACAGTTTATCATGGGAGCTATCGCATCGGGCTTTGTCGCACTCAAATTCGGCCCTGCTCTCCCTTCTGCCGTAACGCTGATTCTGATGTGCGTTTCCGCTATGGCTGTAGCGGGTGTGTACGGTCTGATCGCGGCTCTGTTGAAGGTACGCTTCGGAACAAACGAGACCCTAATGACGTTGATGATGAACTACATCGCACTTTATATTCTGTACTTTATCGGAGAGACAAAGGCAGACTGGAACTTGTTTTTGAGTGAGGAGTCCGTCCGCCCGGTATTTAAGAGCTTTTCTGAGAATGCAGCATTCCCGTCAATACCGCTGGGAGGGAAGTTTGAGCTTAATATAGCGGTTATTCTGGCTTTTGTTGTAGGTGCTGTGGTGTATGTATATCTCAGACATACAAAAGATGGCTATGAGATAAGTGTAGTCGGAGACAGCATGGGCACGGCAAACTACGCAGGAATGAAGGTAAAGAGCATCATCCTTCGCACGGTGTTCCTCTCTGCAGCTCTCATCGGTCTTGCTGCCGCATTCAAGGTAGGTACAGCAGGAGTGCTCTCTACCACTATTACAGGAGACGTAGGTTGGACGGGTATCATCGTAGCGTGGCTTGCACAGCTCTCTACTCCTGTGATATTTGCGGTGTCGGCACTGATATGTGTGCTTCAGCATGGCTCTACTATAGCCGCTTCAGTCTTTCCTGCGGTAGATTCCAGCTTTGCCAATATGCTTCAGGGTATAATTTTGTTCCTTGTTTTGGCGGCTGACTTCTTTATCCGCTTTAAGGTAGCTGTAGTGAAGAAAGGAGCAAAGACAAATGGATAAAATAGGCGTAATAACATCCTTTATTCATAACATAATTGTGTTCAATATCCCCCTCCTTTACGGTACGGTAGGAGAGATCGTGGTGGAAAAGTCCGGTAGCCTTAATCTCGGAGTCGAGGGTACTATGGCTGTCGGTGCTATATTCGGATATATATGCGGCTGCTACGCGAACAGCCTTGGTGTCGGTATTGCTGTTGCATTTCTGATGGGTGCATTGTGCGGATTGCTTTTTGCGGTACTTACCGTGTCTTTTCAGGCAAACCAAAATATCACAGGTCTGACCTTGACGACCTTCGGCCTTGGTATATACTTCTTTGTAGGAAACGGTCTGAAGGCTGCCGGCTGGCCTGCTATGAGCGACAGCGAAAATATAAAGGCAGGCTTCGCTGATATTGAGATTCCGTTTTTGAGTGATATTCCGATCATTGGCCGCGGACTGTTTACTCATAACATCCTTGTCTATCTCGGTATCGCTATAGCTGTTGCTATGTGGTGGTATCTGGGTCATACCACGGCAGGACTGCGTCTGCGTGCGGTAGGAGAAAACCCCGCATCGGCTGACTCTGTCGGAGTGAATGTCAATCTCATGAAATACCTGCATATATGCCTCGGATGCGGCATTATGGGTATCGGCGGTTACTATATGGGTCTGAATATGTCCGGCTCCTTTAACTCCAGCTGCTGGATCAACGGTTACGGCTGGATCGCGGTTGCCCTTGTCATATTTGCAAACTGGAATCCGTCGCTGGCCATTGTCGGTACATTCATATTCGGATTTTTCAATACTCTGCGTGTATCCGGAAGCAGCCTTGCATCCGCATTCCCCGGAGTGCTCGGCTGGCTTGCCGATATTCCCACACAGCTATATCAGGCGTTGCCGTTTGTTATAACTGCTATAGTGCTTGTGGTTACTTCGATAAAGAACAAACGGGGCTCAAGCGGCCTTCCGGCTGCTCTCGGTGTTAACTACTTCCGCGAAGAAAGATAACACATGTTTATAAAGAAAAAAGAGCTGAAAAAACTCGACCGGAATTTTTTCAGCTCTTTTTGAATCGGAGAGAAAAACGTTACCAAGGTGTAAAAAAACAAGAAGCTTGCTGCTTGCAGCGATCTTCGCGGTGTTTTTGCCGATTTGCTGATTTATGAAAAAAACAGGGGAGGTCTCGACTGTATGAGCCGGCTGTTCCCCTGTTTTAGTAATGTTATATTTCCGTGTTGAACTCTGCTATGTAGGGCAGATTTCTGTAATACTCGTCGCAGTCCAGTCCGTATCCGATCACGAAATGATCAGGAATAGTGAACAGGGACATGTCCGCCTCGAAATCGACCTTTCTTCTGCTTGGCTTGTCGAGCAGAGTGACTACCTTGAGCGAGATCGGGTTTCTTGCCTTGAGCAGCTCTACTACGTCCTTTAGCGTTCTTCCGGTGTCGACGATATCTTCTACAATGATCACATGATAACGGCTGACATCCTGCTCGAGGTCCATCGTTATCTTGACCACTCCCGTGGAGTTAGTCCCCTGATAACTTTTCGCTATCATAAATCCGATCTCGCACGGTACAGTTATCTCACGGCAAAGATCCGCCAAAAAGACAAACGCACCTTTTAGAATGCTGACAAGCAGAATAGGCCTGCCGTCATAAGAGTCAGAGATCTCTTTGGCTGCTTTTTTGATAGCTTCTTTGATCTCTTGCTCTGAGATGAGTATCCTCTTTATTCCTTTGTTGTATATCTCGACATTGTGAAATTCGTTCATGCTGATTCTCCGTTGTGCCCTTGCAAATATAGTTTTTTTATGACATTATAACACAACATTTTGTATTTGTCATTCTTTTTTTGAAAAAAGTAAAAAAGCACCTTTTGCTACGTGCTTCGGTCCGCTCGGCTCTGACGACCATTTAGGTCGTCATTCACTACCGAGCGTTCAAGTCCTTCTATGCAAAATTCCTCCCAAAACAAAAAACCGATGCATTCGCATCGGCTTTTTTCTTGTGATACCACTACAAAATAGACCCATACAAGGCTATCGTACAAAAACAGTCCATGATTTTTGCCATAAGGGTACACTGATCCCTTGGTGATGATGGGCGTTGACAGTAACCGCTATCTTCCGGGTTGTCAGCACCATGCTTGCAAACGAGGCTATGTAATTACCACTCTCGCCATTCTTCTGTGATGTCATCTTCAGGATTGGTCAAGCCACATTCAACAGCACTGTTTTGAATAATTTCCCAAATCGACTCACGTTCTTCAGTTTCCAACAAGCAGTAATCGGTTTTTTCGTTAAGCTTGTTAAGAGCTAAAACCAATTTCTTTACATGTTTCATAATTTCTTTGTTTGCAGGCTCTGTGATGCTTTCAAGTGCAGCCAAATACTCAAGAATTAAGGTCTCACATTTTGCAATATCCTTTTGGGAGAAACCGCAATCCTCACAATCGTTTATAAATTCAGTCATAGGAACAATGACAGTTTCTTGTAATTGATTTTTGTAATTTTGAATATTCATAAGTGTATACCACCTTTCTTGGCTTTATTATACCACAAATTTGTAAACATTTCAACAGCTTCGCATCCAAATCACGCGTGACGGCGTATATATCATCAAGCCGCAGGCAAGATACACGCCGGCGCGTGATAATATCCAAAGTCTGTCGGATTTTTGAACTGTGCCGCAAAATAAAATTATGTATTATTGAATTTGAAAGTATTTGCTGAAATATTCTTTTGTTTCGGGGCAATTGATGATTTTGAAAAGATATTTGTTATCGGGATTTCTAAAAACGATGTATGAAAATCCCATCATACTATAGCGATATCCGCGAACACCAAATGAATATCCGAGTGCAATTTCTGCCGTTTTAATTTCATCAATGGTAAAACATTTTTCTTTTTTTGAGAAAAAGTAGTAATCTACAACCGTTATGTTTTCGCCGTCAATTTGAACGTAGGCTTTGTTCATATCAATCGCTGTAACGATTGCAAATACGGCGGTTAAAGCAGCAGG
>JAZNOK010000052.1:0-8710 GCA_045580775.1 Eubacteriales bacterium | reverse complement strand
CCGAAGGATCTAAGCGGGATATCAAAGTAAGGATTAAATTTATTCGTCACTCTGCACTCGCCCTCAGATAAGTTCGACTTGCCAAATCAAAGATTTGGAGTCTCACTTATCTAAGTCGGAGATCATAGTAACGAACAACCCCCACAAAATTTTTAAAAAGTTTTTAGGAAAGGGGTCCGGGGAAAACCCCTTTTTGCAAAAGGGTTTTCCCCGCCTGTATCGTTTCATCGTTTTCTTATTCTAGCTCGCTTGTGTCCTTATATCCGCACACACTTATCAGGCGGTCGATAACATTGAGCCTAAAGACGTTGACCCAGGATACGAGCCAGTCGTTGAGATGTCCACGTTCGTTTGGATCGGGGCGGTGTCCCCAGCGGGCGTGATAGAACGCCTCATTTTGAGAGCCGACGGGGCGTAGTTTGCCGTGGACTATGCGGTTATTTTCGTCGGCTATGAGCTGGGTTGCATTGAACCACATCATGCGGGCACGCACACGCCATCTGTCATCCCCTGTGATATCGGCGAGCCTTAGCCATTCCGAGCACATCAGCTCTCCCCACTGATCGAGAGCAGGATGTTGTACGGAGACCGCAGTTGAACCTGATGTATAGTAGCCGTACTCGGTAAATTCAGCTTCTTTTCCGTAGTGAACATCGTATACGAACATCCATGATGCAAAGTAGTAGGATGCTTTCTTTGCCCATTCAATATATTTTTTCTCACCTGTAAACTCATACAGATCGAGAGCCGAGATGATGATAGGACCTGCAGTTTCTTTGTCTACGCAGGTACAGTCGATAGCTCCTGCGGTGCATACAAAGTTGTCGATATCACGCTTCATATAGAATTCCAGGGACTTCTTTGCATACTCTAGGTATCTTTCATTTTTGAGCAGTCTCCAGCCTTCGCACAGAGCCATGGTAACAAACGCCCCGATACTGCCGGCGGGCTCGGCACATCTGCCGTCAAAGTGCCATCCCTTTCCAAAGGCATAATCCTCCATGTAATTATCGCAGAAGAAGTCGAGCGTGCGGCAGGCAAAATTCAGGTAATCCTGCCGTTGTATACCCATTTCGGAGAGCAAGTGCCAGACCTTGAGCATTTCGCACGCCGCCCATGCGGTGTTGCAGGTCTCGGGCAGCCAGCCTGTCTTGTAGCTTACGTTAGCCGCCCAGGACTTTGTGGGATCGGGCGGTATGTAGTTCCATTCACGTCCCTCGGTGTACCACTCATAGTGAGCGAGAACCAGGCCGTTGTCAGACTGCTTGTCTCGCCAGGAATCGCAGACGGCGATCGCCCCGTCAAAGAGTGCTTTTTCTCCTGTCCGCTTGTATTCGAGCAGGTGCATACGAGCGTTCATAATGTTCTGACCGCACCAGCCGACCTCATAGTGAGGAACAAAGTAATAGCCGCGGTCGAGCGTGGGATGTATACCGGAGGAGAAGACACGTCTGCCCTTGTGCTCACGCAGAAGAAGCCGCGAATATTCAATTCCCAGCCGCCACAGCTCAGAGATCGGGCGGTTTTTTTCATGCTTGAACTCAAACAGCTCCAGAGCACGGTCGAGCGTGCGGATGATACCGAAGTTTTCATACTCCGGAACAGAGACCAGAATATACACAGTAGAGCAAAACTCCTCTCCGGGCTGCAGGGTGATATAGGTGTCGAGACGGTCTGTGTATTTGTCGTTGTCTGAATAAGTGTACGGAGCCTCGGTCACAGGCCAATATACTCTTTGCTCTATTCTTCCGTCGCCGACAGGAACAAGGGAGCAGGAGCTGACGAGGCTATCTGTAGTTTCCCCGGATACAAAGAGGGAGACCGAGATGTCCTTTGTTTCGGTCTGAGTGCATGAGGGCACAGAGCAGCGGTCATAGGAATGGATCCATGCTTCACCGTTAGGGGCGGTCATGCCCTTGGGTTCTTTTCCTTCTCCCCATTGGTTGCCGTTGTAGCTGACGCAGGGTATGAGGTACTTTGTAGGTGTGTAGCAAGTCCTCAGAGCAAAGATGAACTTAAATACCTTTGTCTGATCAGAGGTGTTTTTGACTTTTCTTGTGATAGAAAAAAGCTCAGAGTCCTGTTGCTCGTACACCTCTTCGATCAGGTAGTCCGAACAGCGGTAACAGCCGCCGTCAAAGCACCCATACAAGCTCCGCTCTGCCCCTTGCTCCTCAATGATAGGAGCAGACAGCGAGACTACAGCCGCTTTCCCGTCATCAGAAAAGAAAAACTTCCCGCTTTCAGCTGAGATAAATCTGTTCTCTGCGTGTGGATAATAACGCATTTCGCACCTCCGAAAGATATGATAGTATTACAGAATCTGCATATTGTGTGAATAATAGCTCTACTCCATCATACCACTAAAGCAGCCGACTTTCAATGAAAAGACTGATTTTTCGTCGGATTTCTTTTCTGATAGGTATTATTTGTTGACAATCCCCACCCTTTATGATATGATAGGTGGCGTTGCTCCGTCATTTGCAAAGCCCCATCTCCGACTGTCATGGACGAGGGAGACTATTTGCGAAGTCTCCAACCCCGCTGTCATGGACGAGGGAGACTATTTGCAAAGCCCCACCCCCGCTGTCATCCTCGAGGGAGCGGAGTATCCGCGACCGAAGGATCTAAGCGGGAGTACATAGTAAGGATTAAATTTATTCGTCACTCACTACTCGCCCTTAGATTCTTCACTCCACTGCGTTTCGTTCAAGAATGACAGGGCGGATGGAGTTCTGTCATGTAAGTGTAACAATTAATGCCATCTCCCCAACCCCGCTGTCATCCTCGAAGGAGGCTTTAGCCGACTGAAGGATCTAAGCGGGAGATCAAAGTTAAGGATTAATTTTATTCGTTACTTTCTACTCGCCCTTAGATTCTTCGCTACACTGCGTTCCGCTCTAGAATGACAGGGCGGATGCGAGCGACAGCGAGTCGCTTTCTTCGTTTTGCTACGCTACACTCAAGAATGACAGCGGAGTTGATGATGCCGTCATGAAAGAATACCAATTATTGCAAAGATCCCCCCGCCCTGTCATGGACGAGGGAGGCACTTTTCAGATCAGCTGCGTTCTTTTGAAAGAAACTTGATAGCTCTTTCGACTGCGTCCTTTGCGTCGCCCCAGGGCTCTTGGTCGTAGCGGTAGTCAAACTTTTTGACAAACCACTTCACATCCTCGCGGAGCTTGTCATAGTAGCTGAACATTACGGTATCAATAGCCTCGGCAAACTCGGAAAAACGCTTTTTCGGGAGGCGTTTTTTTGCATATTCGACGAGCTTTGCGTAGTGCTCGGGGCATACGTAAGGCTGCAGGGCGAACTTGTCTCTGAACTGCTTTTCCGTGTCCCATAGAATAACGGCCGTCTCGTTCATTTTCTCAAAGTGAAAACCTGCTCTGGAGCACACATAGCATGTAGAGCCGAGCTCATGTATCATGCCTGCACGCTTGTCAGCAGAGGTTGCAATACCCTTGAGTCCGGAGGGCTTGAGCTTTTCTCTCCATTCATCGAGATGCGACTCCAGCATCAGGGCAAGTCCGAGGCGGTTTTTTCTTTCAAACATCATGTCATAGTGCCGAGAGCAAAAGCCCGCCTTGTTTGTCATTATTCTTATATCAGGCTCCATCATAGCTGCACCGAGAATGATCTCCAGTTCGTTTTCCTCCAGCATCCGCTCAAGCGAGCACATTGCACATCCGCACTTTTTGTCTGCGGCTGATTTGTCGAACGCCTCATTGACAGGTATGGTGTATATCTTTTCCATGCTGTTTTCTCCTTTTTGTGTGGTTTTTTGTGTTGAAATATATACTTGATTGATATATAATGTATAATGTATGTGAATATCAATGCCGGGGGAAAAGAGATATGAAAGAGACCGTCAGCAAAACACAAATATACTCTACCGATGCTCTGTGCATAACAGGGATCGGTGACTTTTCGCTTGGGCGGACATTTGACTGCGGTCAGTGCTTTCGCTTTGATCCCTGCCCTGAGCATGAAGGGATGTTTTGCGGGGTTGCGTTCGGTCAGTATCTGCGTGCCTTTGAACAGGAGCCGGGAAAGCTATATCTTCTCGGAGTTGAACCTGAGCAGTATATGAACACCTGGCGGCGGTTTTTTTCCTTTGACCGTGACTGGGAGGCTATCCGAGCCGACATAGAGTCACGCTCGCCCATCCTCCGCACGGCAGCTGCCGGAGCAGAGGGAATACGCATCCTCTCTCAGGACCCTTTTGAGGCTCTGATATCTTTTATCATTTCTCAATGCAACAATATCCCGCGTATCAAGGGCCTTGTACGAGCCCTGTGCGAGAGCTACGGCGAACCGATCAGGACCCCCGACGGCAGAACAGAGTATTCATTCCCGACGCCTGAGAGCATACTCTCCAGACCTCTGTCGGATCTTACCGCTCTGAAGCTCGGCTACCGCGACGAGTATATCTACGGTGCTTGCAGGGCAGTGTGCAACGGCATTCTCGAACAGATCTCTGAGGCACAGAGTACAGCCGAGGCTGAGCGGATCGTCCGTTCGATCCACGGAATTGGAGCGAAGGTCGCCGCATGTGTGCTTTTGTTTGGGTTTAGGCGGTATGACGCCTTTCCTGTCGATGTCTGGATGAAGCGTGCCCTTTCCCGATTGTTCGGCGGGGTCAGCGACTACAGCATGTTCGGCCCTTACGGCGGAGTGGCACAGCAGTATATGTTCTATTGCGAGAGGTACAGCCGAGCAGAGCCGGACAAATCCGGCACATCCGGCACATCCGATACTGCCGGCACAGCCGATACATCCGGCACAGCCGATACTGCCGACACTGCCGATACTGCATCCCCTGTACCCGCATATACATAATTATACACCACATTCTTCGTGTGTACAATAGTTTTTTTACTATCATAAAAAAAGGAGTAAGATCATGATCCTGTTTGCAAAAGAAGGCTTCGGCTCTGAAAAAGAAGCATCAGCTGTACTACTCGAGCCCTCCGTGATATTCAAGGGGGAGCGAGATGAGACAAAGTGCGTCGAGCAGGGAGGAGTGTATCTGTGCCGCGGACTTGCTGTCAGCGATACCGCACAGTACCTTGGAGATGGAAGGTACCTTCTCGAGAGAAAAATAGAAAACACCGCCTCTGCCCCTGTCAGCTTTCAGCATATACTGTCTGTGCAGGATCGTTTTGCGGCGGACCGTTATCTCATTCCCTGTATTTTGTACAACGGAAACGAGCACGGTTCTTCAAATACCCCGAAGAGTCTTACAGTAGACGGCGAGCCATGGGTGTTTTCATACGACCGTACAGGAATCCCCTCATGTACTCTGACCGAGAACGGGCAGGTAGGTGTAGCACTTTTTGCTTGTTGCGAGGATGAGGAGTCGCTTGTCAGCTCCTGCTCGCTTTTTGAAAGGGACGGAGTGCATACCCACCGTATAGTCAGACCTGTCGTTGAGGCTCCTTATTCGTATACATCAAAGAACATTATGACCGAGCGTTTTGATACATATATCACCCTCGGTGCGGGGGAGAGCACGACCGTGCGTTCATACCTTGTTGTGTGCACCCCGAAATACAAAAACTATGCTGCAGCGAATATCATTGAGGCAGCCCTGGAGCTTCTTTGCCCGGATCATGAGCCTTGCCTGCCGCCCGAGCAGGTGTGGGAGCTGGGGCAGTCATTTGCAAAGGCCCTGCTGTATGATTACAAGGGAGAGAAGATGATAATCACCCACTATGCACAGAGGCTGTTTCGCTATCAGCACATGGTGAAGATCACCCTGGAGCAGATGGCAGAGATGATGAAACAACCCTATTATACAGAGCTAGGGGCGTTTGATGAGCGTTTTGAGATGGGATGGGCAGACCAGGGACTTCTCAACGCCAGAATGCTTGCACTAGGAGCGATCAGAGACGGAGACGGGAAAATGCTGCAGACAGCGGTCGGTATATTCGATGCCTTTTGCAGAACGCAAAAGGACAACGGCCTGTGCTTTACCCTATATGAGCAGAACTTTGACCCGGACTCTGAAAAGACCGCTACGCCCGATGCATGCAATCTCGGATGGGGTGCGGCTGAGATGGTGCGGATGTACCGTCTTTTGAAAGAGCAAGGGCTGGACCGAGCCGAATATGTCCGCTTTGCCCGCGGTGTGTGTGACTTTTTCATCTCTCACTATACCCCCGAGTACGGCTACGGAAAGTCCTACTATCTCTCGGGAGAGTGTGCACAGAAGGCAGGTTCTATCGGCGGCTTTATGATAGTGGCAATGCTCGAGCTTTACGGTCTTACAGGAGAGACAAAGTACCTCGACTCGGCTGTTGAGGCGATGGAATTTTACTATTCGCGAGACCTGAATAACTTTGTCTGCACGGCAGGAGCACTGGACTGTACATCAATAGACAAGGAGACTGCGTATCCGTTTGTGTGTGCGTCGCTCATGCTCTACGATATCACAGGCAATGACAAATATATAGGCATGGCAGAGCGTGCCGCATATTACTTCTGCTCATGGATGTTCTTTTATGAAGTAGTGTACAAGGACGGAAGCGAGTTTACCGAGTACGGCTACCGCACCACGGGATCAACTGCGATCAGTGCCGAGCATCACGCTCTGGATGCATGGGGCTCTATCATTGTGCCGGAGCTGTGCAGGCTGGGTGAGCTCACTTCAAACGGAAAGTGGTACAAGCTCGCACGGCTCATGTGGGCAGGAGCAATTCAGGCAATGACCCTCCGAGAGGGACACCTTATCCATGGAATGCAAAGACCTGTCGGCTCGCATAACGAGGGATTTTTCCAGGCGAGATGGACAAAGTACCGCCCCACCTGCGAGGACCGCGGCCATTTCAATGACTGCCTGTCTGCATGGTGCGGAGCATACCGTATGTATACCATCGACCGACTCAAAGACTCAAAGCACATGAGTGTTCTTTTGCAGTCGAAATAACCAAAGACACCCATACGCCCCGCTCAGACGCTGAGGAAAAGCTCAGAGAGACGTATGCAGCTCTAAAGCAACAAAACTGAAAGGCAACATAAGGCAACATAAGATGAAACGAGGATTTTTCGGCGACAGAGCTTTTCTTTTGAGGGTGCTGTCGCTCACCCTGCCGATAATGGCACAAAACGGAATAACGAACTTTGTCAACATGCTCGACAACGTCATGATAGGCAGAGTGGGAACGACCGAAATGACAGGCGTTGCAGTAGCAAATCAGCTGATGTTTGTGTTCAATCTCTGCATATTCGGTGCGGTGTCGGGAGCAGGCATATTTGTGGCTCAGTTCTTCGGCTCGGGAGACGGGGAGGGCGTGCGGCGTACATTCAGATTCAAGCTGCTGTTCTGCTCGGGTCTGTGTCTTTTCGGCATAGGTGTGTTTTTGCTCTTTGGGGAGGAGTTGGTTTCGGCTTATCTTCAGGGTGAAGGGGACGCGGCTGATATCGCCGCTTCAATGGATTACGCCATGCGGTATATGAGGATAATGCTGATCGGACTTTTGCCTTATACCGTGGCACAGTGCTATTCTTCGACCTTGCGTGAATGTATGCATGCAGTACAGCCGATGGTAGCAGGCACGGCGGCTGTCGGTGTGAATTTGGTGTTCAACTATATTCTCATATTCGGCAACCTCGGAGCTCCGGCTCTCGGAGTGGAGGGAGCGGCTATAGCCACGGTGATGTCCCGCTTTGCGGAGCTGGGGATATTGCTGCTTTGGATAAAGCTCCGCCCCGCTATAGCACCGTATGCAAAAGGCCTGTACTCGAGTCTGCATGTCGGGCGTGAGCTTGTGTGGAGGATAGTAAAAAAGGGCATGCCCCTGATGATAAACGAGGCAATGTGGGCATCAGGAATAGCGGTACTCAATCAGTGCTATTCGATACGCGGATTTGACGTAGTGTCAGCGAACAACATCCAGCAGACGTTTTTCAATGTGTTCTCTGTAGCATTCATGTCTGTCGGAGTAGCCGCGGGAATAATCATCGGAGGAGAGCTCGGAGCAGACAGAAAGGATCAGGCAATGATGGCCGCACGGCATCTTGCACGGCTGTCGGTGGCGATCAGTATAGTTGTCGGCGTGGTGTACTTTGTATGTGCATCGCTGATCCCCGAGATATACAATACTACCGATGAGGTAAAGCACATAGCCATGAATTTGATGCGGATATCCGCACTGGCAATGCCGCTTGACGCTTATGCTCATGTATCGTATTTTACCCTGCGATCGGGAGGAAAGGTCCTGATCACGCTTCTTTTCGACAGTTGTTTTGTGTGGGCGGTGAGCGTGCCTACTGCGTTTTTGCTCTCACGCTTTACCGGTATTTCAATACTGGCTTTGTTTGCGATATGCCAGGCAGAGAATTTTATCAAGGATATCCTCGGCTACGTCTTTGTAAAACAGGGCAAGTGGCTCAAACGCATCGTGGGAGACAATGCATAAAGAGAGCCTTCTTTTCCCTCATCCGTCCTGTGTGTGCCTTCTCAGCGACGGCGGGAGCTGTGTGTTTTGAAAACACAGCCAACACTAAAAAAAAAACACATCCGCTATGCCAAAAAAGCATACGGATGTGTTGTTTTTTATTCGCATAGGAAATTACGTAAATTATGCATGTGCACAATGCCCCTCCGCCCTGTCATCCTCGAGGGAGCGAAGCGACCGAAGGATCTGAGGGCGAGTAGTTTGAAACGTTACTGTTTCTTCCCGCTCAGATTCTTCACTAC